>JBJEPU010000195.1:0-5295 GCA_051881395.1 Candidatus Fimenecus sp. | reverse complement strand
GTTTCCCCTGTTTGCGGCGAAACACAAGCGGGCTGCATTTTTGAAGCCCCTGTTTTGCACGCAGTACCGCGCGAGAAAAACCGTATAGATTTGTATTGGACGCCTGTGCAAAGTAAATTCCCCGTAAGCCATTACGAAGTTTTCCGCAACGGCAAGCGGATATACAAAACCACAGATGCCTATGTGACCTCCTACCGCGATTACGGTGCGCAGTTCGGGCATCAATACTTATACAGCGTAGAAGCGGTGGACACAAGCGGCACGCGCTTGGAAAGCAACAAAATCGCAATCAGCCATACGGACTCATTTTTTGAACAACAAAACTCCGCCGTGGCCGTTACCGCCAAACGCCGTTTTCAAAAAGGATAAGGGGGCTTAGGCGCAATGGACAAATCTATACCGCTGTGGCTTTCCATCAGCCGCAAAATCGAAGCCGATATAGCCTCAGGCAAATACGCCGTCGGCGATATTTTGCCCAATGAATACCAACTGTGTGATATTTATTCCGTCAGCCGTATTACCGTGCGCGGGGCGTTGGCAAGGCTTCAGGATTTGGGGAAAATCAAGCGTGTAAAAGGCAAAGGTACAATCGTAACCGCCGAACGCATTGAAGAGCCGCTATTGAAAATTCGCGGGTTCAGCGAAGAAATGGCACAAAAGGGCATTATCCCGAGCACAAGCTACGCCCATATGGAACGGCGGCAGGTTTCAGGCTTTGTTGCCGAGCTGTTCGGGCAGAGTAAATCCACCTATTTTGCCGTTTTGGAACGGGTGCGATGCATTAACGGCGTACCTGTCGGTTTTTTTACAACGTATTTGCCTGAAAGTTTGGGCCTTCCCTATGACGACGCACAATACTATGCTTCCTTGTATGACAAGCTCGAAACGGAATACGGTGTGCACATTGACGCCGTACAGCAAACGATTACGGCAGAGCGCGCCGATAAAAAAACGCGCGATATGTTAGGGCTTTCAGCGGGCGACGCGGTTTTGGTGATGAAACGAAAAGCGTTTGCCGAAAACAAGCTGTTGGAATACTCGGTTTGTAAGTACGACAGCAAACGGTATGAATACAATATGGAATTAAGGAACGATTGAGATGCATACGAACTATCAAAACTATGACAAATTTCCGTTTATAAAAGTTGACGGCAAGGCTTGTTCAGGCTTTTCGGAAATCAAAAACGTACTTGCCGCAAGCGAAGAACGCATAACGGTGCTCGACTGCTACCCGATTGTAGATGTAAAGGCACTTGTAAACGGTTTCGGCGATTTGTTTGACCGTATTTTTTACAGCGATACCTGCGCGTACAGCGGCGATGAGTTGACTGCCAAAATGCAGAAAAACTTAACCGATGACCGCATTTTCGGCGTAATGACCACCGACCGATTAGAGGCGTATTTTATTAAGGAAAAAATCGAAGAAATGCGCCGCGACATTGAGAACAGCCAAGGGAAAGTGCTTGTAATCGGCGTGGGCGCAATGCTTGTTTGGGACAAAGGGCTCACGGTACACTGCTCGGTGGCGCGGTGGGAAAGCCAACTGCGTTTTCGCAAAGGTGCGCCGAACTGGAACTGCGATAACTACGATATGGACCCGTTGACCAAATTTAAGCGCGGATATTTTGTAGAATGGCGGCTTGCGGACAAACACAAACTTGAACAGCATAAAAAATTTCGCTACTATATGGATACAAATGATTTGGATTGCCCCAAAATGGTATCCCGCGCCGAGTATGACCGGGCAATGGTAACCGCCGTGCAGACGCCGTTTCGCGTTGTCCCCTATTTTGACCCCGGTGTTTGGGGCGGGCAATGGATGAAATCGGTTTGCGACCTTGACAAAACACAACAGAATTTTGCGTGGTGCTTTGACTGCGTACCGGAGGAGAACAGCGTGCTGTATGACTTTGACGGCATAAAGGTGGAAATGCCCGCAATAGACGTTGTTTTGCACAAGGCAAAAGAACTGCTCGGCGAACGGGTACAGGCGCGCTACGGTAACGAATTCCCCATCCGCTTTGACTTCTTGGACACGATGGGCGGCGGGAATTTGTCCTTACAGGTGCACCCGACCACCGATTACATACAGAAAACCTTCAATATGCACTACACGCAGGACGAAAGCTATTATATTTTAGACTGCGGCGAGGACAGTTGCGTCTATTTGGGTGCAAAAACCGATGCAGAGCCGGCAAAATTCATCGGTGCATTAAACGAAGCCCAAGAAACGGGCGAAATGGATGTGGAACGCTATGTTAACAAATGGCCTGCCAAAAAGCACGACCACTTCTTAATCCCCGCGGGCACGCTCCACTGCTCGGGCGCGAACACGATGGTGCTGGAAATTTCCGCTACACCGTATATTTTCACTTTTAAACTGTGGGATTGGGGGCGCTTGGGGTTAGACGGCAAACCGCGCCCCATCAACATCAAACACGGCAGCAAGGTCATTCAGTATAGCCGCAACACCGAATGGGTGCAGGAAAATCTCATCAATCAAGTAAAGCCTTTGGAAGAAACCGAAGCGTATACTTCGGAAAAGACGGGCTTGCACGAATTTGAGCCGATTGAAACCGTGCGGCATTGGTTTACAGACGCGACGCTTCACAAAGGCAACGGCAGTGTTTGCGTGTTGAATTTGGTGGAGGGCGAAGAAGCCGAGGTTATTAGCCCGACGGATGCCTTCTTACCTTACACGGTGCACTATGCGGAAACCTTTATTGTCCCGGCAAATGTCGGGGATTTCATCATTCGGCCAACTGAGAAAAGCAAAGGCACGCGCCTTGCGACCATTAAAGCATACATAAGGTGAGAAATATGATTTTTGCATTGGACATCGGCGGCACTTACACAAAATACGCCCATATGGAAAACGGCGAAATCATTAAAAAAGGCAAATGGAAAACGACGGACGATTTTTCAGAACTTTTAATGAATATCGACCGTGTGATTGCAAGTTCTGTGGAACGCATCGGGATTTCCTGCGTCGGGTTTTGGAACGCAAACGGCGACCCTATCGGTGGTTCTTCTTTAAACAGCATTGTGGAAAATCCGCTTGTCAAAACTTTGGCGAACAAGTACAACTGCTCCGTTTACATTGAAAACGACGCGCGGTGTGCCTTACTCGCCGAAGCAAAATACGGGGTACTCAAAGACACGCAAAATGCGGTTTTGTTTGTGCTTGGTTCTTCGCTCGGTTGTGCGGTACAGCTTGGCGGCAAGTTGCTCTCAGGCGCAACAGGACAGGCGGGCGCAATGTTCATGATGCCGGAATTTTATGACGGGGACACCTATTCGTTTGACGAGGCGGCAAACAGTATTCGGCTGACCAAAGCCTATGACGCGACCGCCCAAAGCGGCAATATGCTGTTGCTCGAAGAAAAAGCCTTAGCAGGCGACGAAAAAGCCGCCGCACTCCTTGAAAAATACGCAAAAGCGGTAGCGTTAAAATGTTGGTACGCGTATTTATCATATGACCCCGAATGTATTGCACTCGGCGGCGGGATTGCGAACAGTTCGTATATTTTTGAAAAAATATGTTTTTATGTAAAACACTTTTTTGAAAAAGACACAAGCGGCAGAACGCCTGAACTTTTGCGTACACAATTCGGTGCAGACAGCAATCTTTTGGGTGCAGCGTTATTATCGGTTTAAAAACAGTTGAAATAAATAAGGAGGAACACGATTTGGCAACGGGAAATGAAAAACAATCTTTGGTGACAAAAGGGAAAGCGGCGCTTTCCAAATTTAAAATGCACTGGAACAAGCCGCCTGAGGGGTATCAGGTTTCTTACAAGGAATTTGCCACCTTTGCACTCGGTTTGGGTGGGTCCAACTTCTTGTATGTTCTGACGCTCTATACAACGCTTGCAACAAGCGTGCATTTGATGATTTCCTATTTCAAGCTCTCCACGGGACTTGCTTGGATATTCAGCATTGCGGCGGCGGTGATTGCAATTATCCGCTCCCCCATTCTTTCCATGATGATTGACAACTCCAACGGTAAAAGCGGTAAATTTAAGCCCTTTTTAATCTGGTCAGCTGTGGGTGCGGCGGTCAGCTTTACTATCGTTCCCTATATACCTGCATCTTGGGTAGAGATAAATCTTTTCAGTATGCCTCTCCCCGCAATACCCATTGTGGGTATGAACGAAGCCTCTACGATTGACTTTAACTTAGGCATTATACTTGCATTTATACTTGTTCAAGTCGGTCAGTTCTTTATTACGCTTCTGAACCAATGTCTTTCAGGTATTGAGCAGACGATTTCAAGCGTTGCACAGGAGCGTGCAAATATCGGTTCCTTAAAAGGCTTGGTATCGGGTATTCCAAGCTCGATTATCAACATTATTCTCCCCATTCTTGCAGGTACTTTATTTGCCGCTAAGGGCGGTTGGAATGCTGTTGAAATGTACCGTCTGATATTCCCCATTTGCAGTATCGGCGGTGTTTTGCTTGTAAGCGTTTTAATCAAAGGCGTTGAAGAAAGAGTTGTTGTGAATCAAAAATATGTTGCGAAGGTCAGTTTCTTAGAAGGTATGAAACTCCTTTCCAAAAACAAGTATTTCTGGATTATCACACTGTTCAACACGTTTTGCGGTATTCGCGGTCTTTCCAACATCACAACCTGGATTACACAGTACAGTTTTACTTCCGACCTTGCAAAAACAATTGTAGGTCTTTACTGCTCAACGCTTTTAATGAACGCAATCGCGATTGCGCAGATTGTCGGTCCTATCTCTATAAAAAAGCTGGGCAAACGCGGCGTAATGCTCGTTTCCTGCGTGGGCTATGTTATCGCGTTGGCATTGCAGTTGGTTTTCCACAAGAACCCTGTAATTATTTTGATCGTTTCATTCTTCCAGCAGTTCTTCGGCGGTTTCTATTTTGTTTCGGGCATTATGACCTCGGACATTATGGATGACATTCAAATGAAAACAGGCAAACGGTTAGAGGGCTTCTGGCAAAACTATATGACAATTGTTACAACGGCTATTGGCGTTTTCACAGGCTTCTTAACGCCCGTATTCCTCTCTTTCGCAGGTGTTGGCTTCTCGGATGATATCTCTCTTGCATTGAGCAATACAGAGCTTCGCAACAATATTTTCTTCTATCAGTCTTTATTGGCAATCATCGGTGCCGTTATCGTTGCAGTTCCCTTCTTCTTCTACGATTTGAATGAGAAGAAGCACGCAAACATTGTTCGTGTACTGCGTATCCGTGCGGCAACCGACAACTACGAGGACGGTCGTTTACAGCCCGAGGACATTACATATATCCGTGAAATTGTGG
>JBJEPU010000194.1:0-5306 GCA_051881395.1 Candidatus Fimenecus sp. | reverse complement strand
TACAGTTTGCGGTGCAGAAATCCCCGAAGACAGCCCCGCGCCCGACAATACCGAAGCGACGGCAAGTGACCGCACCGATTTGCGAAACGCGCTGATGCGTCTTACCGAGGAGGAACGGCAAATCGTGCTGTTGTCCGCGGTGGCGGGCTTCACCTCCAAAGAAATAGCCGCGACGGTGGATTTGACCGCCGGCGCGGTACGCTCCAAGCTTTCCAGGTCCCTTGAAAAACTGCGTACATATTTGTCGGAAAAGGAGTGTGCAGAATGAAATCCCGAAAAAAGTATGATGACATTTATCAAAGAATACAAACCGACACCGAAACCGATTTGCCCGAAAGCTTACAGCCCGAAGCCATTGCGGCGCTCGTAAAAGATACGCAACAAGCCAAGAAAAAGCACTGTACGGCGCGGATTATATCCGTTTCCGCGGCGGCGGTATTGGTCGCTGTGCTTGCGGGCGTCGGCGGCATACGGCTGTTCAACCACACCCCGATGGTGGAAACGCCGGAAGTGCCGCAAAATACTGTATCTATCGATTTGAATGATACCTATTTGCACTCGGCGGCGGATTATAGGGAAATTGAGGACTATTTTGTCGAACGGCAGAAAGCATACACAGACAACAGCGTCGATTTGCTCGACCGCATCTTCTCGGGCGGAAAGAAAAACTATGACATTGCAGACGGCGCGGTTGCCGAATCGTTTGGTTCGGCGGGCATGCCCGAGAATGATTCCGCATCTGCCCAAAACGGCGGTGTAAGTACGGGAACAGGCGTCGCTGACGCCGCCACAGGCACAGCCGCTTCGCACGGCGAAACCAACACGCAAGTCGAAAATATTGACGAGGCGGACATTCTCAAAAACGACGGCGACTTTTTGTATCTTGTTCGGCAGTCGGATGGCTCTTGTGTGGAGATTTTGGACATTCGGGACCGCACAAAAATTTGCCTTTCTGCGAAAATTCAAGCCGTAGCCGGTAAAGACGGTGAAACCGTGACCGTGCGGGAGATTTATGTGCACAAAAACACGCTGGTAGTGCTGTCCGCCGTTACATGTGGAGAAACCGTCTACGGCATAGCACGCGCCGACGCTTGCTATGCGGCGGAAACACGCGCCGTGGCAGATATTTATGACATTACCGACCGCACCGCCCCCCTTCTCTTGCAATCCTACGGAGTAGACGGCGAGCTGTTTGCCTCGCGTATGGACGGAACCACGCTCGTACTGCTAACCGATTACAATGTGCCGATTTACAAGGACGAAGCCGATATGAAAAACGCCTGTGTGCCTTGCTATTACAAGGACGGCGCAAAAATTCGGTTCCCCGTGGGCGATGTGAAGATTCCTGACAAAACGGAAGATACCGCATACTTGACCGTAAGTCTTTTAGATACGAAAACGCCGGAAGCCATTCCCGAAGTCAAAGCGGTGCTCGGCGGCGGGCAGAATGTCTATTGCGGGACAGACACCTTGCTTGTGGCGCGCACAGAAACAGAATCTGCGGTTTCCGAAGTCGACGGCGCGGTCACATACAGCATTGGCAATATAACCACGCGCTTATACGCGTTTGACCTTTTGAACGGTGCGGATTACAAAGGCTCCGTGTCGGTGAAAGGTACGGTAGTCAATCAATTTTCGATGGACATATACAATGGCTATTGTCGCATTGCAACCACGGCGCAAGACCGTAGCGGCTGTATCCTCACCGTTTTGGACGGGGATTTGAACCCTGTCGGGGAGCTTTCGGGCATTGCGAAAGGCGAAGACATATATGCAGTACGCTTTTTGGGCGATATAGCGTATCTTGTGACCTTCTACCAAACCGACCCGCTGTTTGTGGTGGATGTAAGCAATCCCGAAAAGCCTGAAATAAAAGGCGAACTGAAAATCCCCGGCTTTTCCAATTATTTGCACCCGTACAGTGACGGTTTGTTGATTGGTATCGGCACGGACGGCGACGAAAACGGCGCGACCGGTCGGGTGAAAATCTCCCTGTACGATGTTACGGACTGTCAAAATCCGAAAGAAATCAGTAAAGTGGTTTATGACACAAGCGAGACGACCTACTCCTATTCCGAGGCACAATTTGACCACAAAGCGTATCTTTCGTTTTCGGACAGCGGCGAATTTGCCGTGCCGATTTGTGAAATCATGGGTAACAAGGAAAAAGTGTATGCAAGTGTGCTGACAGTGGAAAACGGCGCGCTGAAAATTACGGGCACTTACACTGCCGACGGTACGGGTGCAGGCGGGTGGCACAATGAGCGAATTGTGCGCATCACATACAGCGGCGACACGGTATATACCTTGTCCGATACGGCAGTAACCGCTTTTGACCGCGTAAGCGGCGAAATCCTGTGCACATACAGCACGCCGCAATATGAGGAGGCGATTGCAGAATGAAACAGACATTTCAAAAATGCGTAACCTTTTTCGGCACATTTTTATTGAGTTGGCTTGCATTGAGTTTTTACTTTTTCCCGTTAAAAACTTCGGCAGAACTTTTGGGCGCGGAAAGCTTCTTTTGGGCGTCCGTGTCCGATATGGCGGCAATTAAAGTGCTTATTTCCCTCGTGTTTTCCATTTTTGCGCTGTTTGTGTATGAACAGCGCACGGAAAAGAAGCGGAAAGAAATTGAAAAAAAGGATTGACAAATCCGAAAATCTGTGTTTTAATGTGTTAAACCGTTGAAACGGAAGTAAAACTGCAAACCGAATTTTCAGCGAGCGTGCGGCGGTGGAAGGCACGCAATCACGAGGCAGACAAATGGTCCGTTGAGGGTGCATTGAAAAGATGCAACGGCGCTTTCCCGTTACAGAAAGAGGGATATGTTTGTATTCCGTAAAGGTGGGCGGCATTTGCCGTCAATCAAGGTGGTACCGCAGGTTTTTTAAAGTTTAACCTGTCCTTGGGCTTTCAAGGGCAGGTTTTTTATTTTGATTTTTTGAGAAAGATGGGATTGCAATGCTACATACAAGAGCATCGGGCGTACTGATGGCGCTGTCCTCGTTGCCGTCACAATACGGCATCGGCGTTTGCGGCGAGGAAACCAAGCGTTTCATTTTAAAAATCAAAGAAATGGGCTTTTCGTATTGGCAGGTTTTGCCGCTTGTGCCGCCGGATTTTTACGGCTCGCCGTATGCCTCCGAAACCGCGTTTGCGATTTCCCCTTTGTATATTTGCCCCGACAAAATCTTTGAAATGGGGCTCGTTTCCAAAGAAACCCTCGAACGCAATGTGTATTACGGCTCGCCGTACACAGCGGATTATGAATTTGCCGCTCAAAGCCGCCGCGAGCTGTTGCGCGCCGCGTTTCAAAATATGGATGACACCTTGCGCGCGCAGGTGCGCCGCTTTAAGGACGAAAACCGATGGTGCGGCGACTACGCGCTGTATGCCGCTTTCAAAGAGAAATTCGGTGGAAAGCCTTGGTATGAATGGGACGAACCGTACCGTTTCTACGAAACCGCCGTCGAGCATACAGAAGAAGTCGCAAATTTGCACGATTACTATTGTTTTGAACAATATATTGCCCACACGCAATGGCGCGAAATCAAGCAATTCGCCAACGAGCACGGCGTAAAAATCCTCGGGGATATGCCGATTTATGTGTCCTTTGACAGTGCCGATGTTTGGAGCAACCGTAATTTGTTCGAAATTGACGCGCGCACCTGTGTGCGCAAGCGCGTTTCGGGCGTGCCGCCCGACTATTTTTCCGTCGACGGGCAGTTGTGGGGCAATCCGCTTTACGATTGGGTGGCAATGGAAAAGGACAACTACCGATGGTGGTGTGACCGCATTGCCCGCGCACGCGAATTGTATGACACGGTGCGCATTGACCATTTCCGCGCGTTCGCTTCGTATTGGGCAGTGCCCGCAGAGAGCGAAACCGCCAAAACCGGTGTGTGGGAAAAAGGCCCGGGCAAAAAGCTCTTTGACGCGATTTTCAACGCGTTCGGCGAAGTGCCGATTGTCGCCGAAGACCTCGGCACTTTCGGGGAAGATGTCGTAGAACTGTTGCAGGAGACCGAATTCCCGGGGATGCGCGTCATTCAATTCGGCTTTTCGCCCGACTGCGACAGCACGCATTTGCCGCACAATTACCCACAAAACTGCGTTGCCTATGTCGGCACGCACGACAACACCACCTTGCTTGCGTGGCTGTGGGAGGCAACCGAGCGCGACCGCCGTTTTGCCCTTGATTACTGTGGCTTTGACGGCGAAAATTGGGGCGAAGGCGGTTTTCAAAGTCCCGCCTGCCGCAAAATCATTGAAACGGTTTTTAGAAGTTCCGCACGCCTCGCCGTGCTGTCGTTCCAAGACCTTTGCGGGTTCGGCTCAGACGCGCGTATGAATGTGCCGGGCAGAGCCTTTGGCAACTGGCTGTTCCGCACCACTGAGGAAACCGTAGCCCAAATCGACACCGCATATTATCAAAAAATCAATCGCTTATTTAAACGATAAAAGGAGTTTTTAACATGAAAAAAGTACCGCATAGAGTATATTTGACTGAGGACCAAATGCCGAAACAATGGTATAACCTGCGGGCGGATATGAAAGAACTGCCCGACCCAATTATCAATCCCGCCACGGGCAAACCCGCCACAGAGGAGGATTTGTACCCCGTATTCTGCAAGGAATTGGCACATCAGGAAATGGACAACACCACACGGTATATTGACATTCCCGAAGAAGTACAGGAAATGTATAAAATTTACCGTCCCTCGCCGCTCATTCGCGCGTATAATCTCGAAAAAGAACTCGGCACACCCGCAAAAATCTATTACAAATTTGAGGGCAACAACACCTCGGGCAGTCACAAATTAAATTCCGCCATTGCACAAGCCTATTACGCCAAAGAGCAAGGCTTGACCTCGCTGACCACCGAAACGGGCGCGGGGCAATGGGGCACGGCGCTTTCCGAAGCGTGCGCCTATTTCCATCTGCCGCTGACGGTGTATATGGTGAAATGCTCCTATGAGCAAAAGCCGTTCCGTCAGGCGATTATTCGCACCTTCGGCGCGGACATTATACCGAGCCCCTCAAACACCACAGAGGCAGGCCGCAAAATTCTTGCCGCCGACCCCAACAACACAGGGTCGCTGGGCACGGCGATTTCCGAAGCCGTAGAAAAGGCAGTCACCACAGACGGGTGCCGTTATGTATTGGGCTCGGTGCTCAACCAAGTGCTGTTACATCAATCCATTATCGGGCTGGAAACCAAAACCGCGATGGAAATGCTCGATGAATATCCCGACATTGTCATCGGCTGTGCGGGCGGCGGCTCGAACCTCGGCGGTTTGATT
>JBJEPU010000193.1:0-5357 GCA_051881395.1 Candidatus Fimenecus sp. | reverse complement strand
CATAAAACGCAGTTAATCCTTTCGGATTAACGAGTATTTTAACGAAGAGTAAGGGCAAATCCGCCACGAGAAACCGTGGTTCGGATTATTACCGTTACCCTAACCGCTTTACCTACTAAACATATTACGGAGATACATTATGATGCTGTCAAATGAATTTTTCCATTCCGTGCGATTGGACGAAGAAAAATGCAAAGGCTGCATTAACTGCATTAAGCGTTGCCCGACGGGCGCCATTCGCGTGCGCCGCGGCAAGGCATATATTATTTCGGAGCGCTGTATTGACTGCGGCGAATGCATTCGCATCTGCCCCAATCATGCAAAATATGCAGAGAAATATTCCTTTAATGAGATTTTGCAATATAAATACCGCATTGCTTTGCCTGCACCGACGCTGTACGGGCAATTCAACAATTTAGATGATGTGGACTATGTGCTCAACGGCTTTTTGCAGATGGGCTTTGACGACGCATTTGAGGTGTCGGTCGGCGCGGAGCTGGTTTCGGACGCCACCAGAGCCTATATGCAACGGCAGGATATTGTGCGCCCGGTCATTTCCTCGGCGTGCCCCGCGATTGTGCGGCTGATTCGTGTGCGTTTTCCGAATCTCATTCCCAACGTCTTGGATTTAAACGCACCCTTAGAGGAAGCGGCACGGCTTGCGCGCGAGCGCGCAGTCGAGAAAACAGGGCTTGCGCCCGAGGACATCGGCGTATTTTTTATCACGCCCTGCACGGCGAAAATCACGGCAATTAAACAGCCGATTTGCAATGCAAAATCCCATATCAGCGGCGTGTTTGCCATTAAAGATATTTACCCTGTGCTCGTCGGGCAAATGGATAAGCTGACCGAAGTAAAGCCGCTGAAAAATTCCGGGCTTCTGGGCGTGGGCTGGGCGTCCTCCGGCGGGGAGTCTGCGGCGCTGATTAAAGAGCGGTATCTCGCGGCAGACGGGATAGAAAATGTCATCCAGGTTTTGGAGGAATTGGAGGACGAAAAGTTAAACGACCTCGATTTCATCGAACTCAACGCCTGCGCGGGCGGGTGCGTCGGCGGGCCATTAACGGTGGAAAACCCGTATGTCGCAAAAGCGCGCCTGCAACGGCTTCGCAAATATCTGCCCGTTTCATGCAACCATTTGGAAACGGAGGAAATTCCACCGCAAATGCAGTGGGAAAAACCGTTAGAACCGGTCAACATTATGAAGTTGGATACAGACTTGCGCCGCGCGATGGAAAAAATGGCGAAAATGAACGAAATCGAAAAAACGTTGCCGGGGCTGGACTGCGGCACCTGCGGCGCGCCCTCTTGCCGCGATCTGGCAGAGGATATTGTGCGCGGCAAGGCGTCGATTGAGGACTGCGTATTCTTCACACGGGAAAAGACTGACGGCAACAACTACATTCCCATTCCCGCGCCGTTCCGCAAGTCGGACGATACAAAGTAACGAAAATCAGGTGAGTTTATGACTGTAAACAAATTTGCACAACAACAAAATTTGACCGTTGCCGTAAAGGGCGATTTATCGCGCGAAATCGGCGGCGGCTACTGCGGTGACCTGTTAAGCTGGGTGATGTCGCGCGCACAAAGTGACGACTGTTGGTTTACGGTGATGGGCAATGTCAACGCCGTTGCCGTCAGCGTGCTTGCGGACTGCGCATGTGTTGTGCTTTGCGAAAACGCACCGTTAGACGATGACGCAAAACAAAAAGCCGAACAGCAGGGCGTAAATATTTTGCAATCCTCGGAAAATGCCTATACACTCGCCGCGGCGTTATCCAAAGTGCTATGAAAGTTTACGCGGATTTACATTTACATTCGTGCCTGTCCCCTTGCGGGGACAATGATATGACGCCCTACAACCTCGTCAATATGGCGAAGCTGTTGGGCTTTGATATGATTGCCTTAACCGACCACAACTCCTGCCGAAACTGCAAAAGCGCAGTGGCGGTGGGCAAAGAAATCGGCTTGACGATTGTACCGGGCATGGAGCTTTGCACCGCCGAGGAAATTCATTGCGTTTGCCTGTTGCCCGATTTAGACGCGGCGGACGCTTTCTCTCAACACATTCATAACACAATGCCGCCGATTGAAAATCAACCCGAAATTTTCGGCGAACAGCGGGTGATGGACACCGGCGACGGGATTGTAGACACAGAGCCACTGCTTTTGACCACGGCAAGCGCGGTTTCGGTCGATGACCTTGTGCCGTTGGTGCGCTCGTTCGGCGGAGCGTGCTTTCCCGCGCATTTAGACCGTGCTTCGTACAGTATTTTGTCGGTGCTGGGCTTTTTGTACCCCGAACTGCAATTCACGACGGCAGAATTTACGCACAAGGCGTTTTTGCCGCAATATTTAGAAAAGCACCCGCTTTTGCGGGATATGCGCATTGTGCGCAACTCCGACGCGCATTATCTCGAAAATATGGTCGAGCCTACCGAGCCGTTGGAGCTGCGTGAAAATTCGGCGCAAGGTATCATTGACTATATCAACGGAAAATGAAAATATCGGATTTATTCATCCTGCGGCAGGGCGTATCCCCTGCCGCTTTTTTGTGTTCCGATTTGCCGCTTCGTCCCCCTATTGACAAAAAAATGCATATATGCTATTTTATACATAGATATTCGAGGTACATATTTACAAAAGGTATTTTCATTTTATAGGAGGCATCGCTATGCGTATCAGTAAAGAACTCGCAAAGGGCAGTACGGGGTTGTTGGTATTGAGCGTGCTGTCGCGGCAGGAATTGTATGGCTATCAAATCATCAAAACCGTCGAATTGATGAGCGAAAGTGTGTTTCAAATGAATGAGGGCACGCTCTACCCCATTCTGCACGCACTTGAAAAAGAGGAACTGCTTACTTCTTACTGGGCGGACAGCCCCGACACAGGCAAGCGCCGCAAATACTACAAAATCACAAAAAAAGGCTTGCGGGAACTCGAAATGCAAAAAGAGGAATGGGAAACTTACCAAAAGGCGGTGAACCGCGTTATCGGCGGCGTACAAAACGCCGTAGGGTGAGAAATGGGGGGATTGCTTTGTTCATACCGCAATTTGAGGAATATTTGCAATATATTTGCGCGGGCATTCGCAGTCACAGAAAGCGTGCCGAAATCCACGATGAACTGCTCGGGCATTTAGAGGACAACTACGAACGCGCGCTCGCCACGGGGCACACCGCCGCCGAAGCCGAAAACGAAGCGCTCAAAAATATGGGCGACCGTGAGGCCTTGCGCGGCAAATTCGCCTTGCTTTACAAATTTTCGCCGCCTGAATATATGCGCTCCACCGTCAACTGCTTGATTTTCGGGTTGTTATTCGTCTGTTGCCGCGTTGATGTTATACCGCTGTTCGGCAAATTTATGCCGATAATCGGGCAAATTCTACTGTTGTTTGCGCTGTTTCGGCTGTATCGGTTTAACAAGCCCCTAAAAGCAGCGGCAGGCATTTTTACGGCATATCTGCTTTGTCAAAATGTCACGTGGTTTATAACGGTATACGATATGCCGCAAAATGTATGGCGTGGGTGCTTTTCGGTTGCGGCGGCTGTGTTTTTCAATGTGTTTTGCTGTGCTTTGTATATCGGCATACAAACCTTATGCGAACAGCAGTCGGGATTTGACACGGACAATTCGTTTCTGTCTTTTTGCATTCTCCCACAGCTTTGGGTCGCCTATTGTACGGTTGTAATATCTTGGGACAGCGAGCCATTGCCGTCTGCGGAATATGCGTATTGCAATATGCTTATACTCCTCGGGCTTATCTTCCCCGTTATCGGGCTGTGGCGCGCCAAGCGGATTTTAAGCCGTACCGAGCCGGAATTTCCACTGGAAAGACCGCTTGAAAAGCCGATGCGGACAGGGCTTTCGGTCTGCATTGTCCTTTGTCTGTTGTTGCCACTCGGCAGTATGGTTGCGGCGGCAACGCGTGCACCGCAGACGGAAATTTATACCGTTGCAGATACCGATGTCAACGCCGACACCGTTGCAAACGCCCGTGCGCATTTGCGTGCGCTCGGACTGCCGGAAACGGTTTTGCAGGATTTGCCCGACAGCGAGGTTTTGCACTACCGCACGGCGCAGTATATGGACACACAAGAAAACCCGCAGTCCTCGAACGGGCGAGAAACGGGTTGCACGGCGTATATTTTTTATTTAAACGGTCTACCGGCAGAAGATGACCCCGAACCATTCAATCCCGACGGAAAATATGTACGCGTGCTGACCGTTTTTTCAGGATTTGACGAAAGAACTTTCCATTTCCGTGACGGCATCTATTTGCCGCATTCGGAAGAACCTTGGTTTCGCTTCTCCGCAATCGCCGATACGGACTTTTTCCTGTTGCTTTCGGATAAGGACGGGCAAACCGTATCCGCCAAAGCGTTTTCACGGTGGAGCGATTTGCACAGCGGTGCGCAGGAATTGCTGACGGGCTATGATTTTGCATTCCCGCACGGTGTTGAAAACCGCCGTATGTACTTAGCCGCCACAGTGCTTGTGAACGGTAGAATCGAAAGCAGCTTGCACAGCGAATTTTACCTTGTGGCTTGGTCCATGCGCTATTACCGACAGGTTTTGCCGTCGAACATCACTTATCGCTGTAACCATGAGCGTTTCAATGCTGAGTTCATCGACAGCCAATATAGTTTGTATTACGGAAATCATTTGAAAGAAGTCGATGAACAGGTGATTTGGTTTATGATAGATGTAACCTCTGAAAAATTCGGCGAAGAAACAGAATAACACAAAGTAGGCAGTCGAAAAGGCATTTCGGCTGCCTGTTTCTTCTAATCAGGGCTTGCGAAAACTGCAAGTCTGTGGTAAACTATTATGCGTAATTTTGTGAGAAGGTGAAATATATGTCAGGACATTCCAAATGGAGCACCATTAAGCGCAAAAAAGAAAAGACCGACAACGCGCGTGCCAAGGTGTTCACCAAAATCGGGCGTGAAATCGCGGTTGCCGTGAAGGCGGGCGGCCCCGACCCCGCAGCAAACTCCAAACTGAAAGATGTGATTGCCAAAGCCAAGGCGAACAATGTACCGAATGACAATATCGAGCGCATCATCAAAAAAGCGGCGGGCGAAGGCAACGCGGACAATTACGAAGATGTCGTTTACGAGGGCTACGGTCCGTCGGGTATCGCCGTAATTATTGAGGCGCTGACCGACAACCGCAACCGTACCGCGGCAGATGTGCGCCACGCGTTTGACAAATTCGGCGGCAATATGGGTACTTCGGGCTGTGTTTCGTTTATGTTCAGCCGTCAGGGCGTGATTATCATTGAAAAAGAGGACATTGACGAGGACAAGCTGATGGAAGACGCGCTTGAAGAAGGCGGTGCGGATTTCCTTTCG
>JBJEPU010000192.1:0-5370 GCA_051881395.1 Candidatus Fimenecus sp. | reverse complement strand
AGTAATTCAAGCCCCCGCCCTACCGTATAAATTGCCCCTACAAACCCCAATTTATATTCCTTTTCGTGCAGGCATTGGATAAAAACCGATGAAAAACCCGCCCGCGGCCCAAAAGGGAACGCGGGCGGGTTACTGTGGTTTTTGGTTGCTCAGCGATTGTTTTGTACAGCCTTTTTGCGTACCAATACCAACAGAACGGTAACGAGTGCCGGCACAAGTGCCGAAAGCAATACCGCGGCAAGCGTACTGTTTATCATGCCCGTAGCAAGGGAATACAGTGCCGCCGAGGCGATGTTGATGCGGTTGCCGATGCGCAAAATCAGTGCCGCGGCAGGCGCGACGGCAAGCATCAGGGTAGAGGCGGAAAATCCGTAAATAAAGAACCGCAAATAGTTCTTTTTCTTTTGATAATACAGCCGCAAAAGCACGGCGGAGATGACGAATAATACCGCGCCTGCGCCCGCGCCGTACCAAGCGTACGGGCGATAGGTTGCAAGCATTCTCGACGCCGTTTTGAAAACAGACATCGAAAACACCGAAACATAGGCGTTGTAAATGTCACAAAGCTCGTCCGCAATGGTCGAAAGGTTTTGATAGATTACATTATCATCAGACGGTTCGACCGTAAAGCCTTTTGCAATGGCGTAATCCGACAGGCGCCACAAAAGGTTGTCGTGCAAGTCCTCGGTATTGACCGTGTCCTGCACCTCGCCTGCGTAAAATTCACGCAAAACCGTTTCCGTGTCGGCGTCGATTCGCGCGGGGGTAATATCGTTGTTGAATACCAAGTCAAAAAAACTTTCGTCAATATTACAAGCGTTGCCGTAGGAAACGAATTCTTCCTTCAATTCCTCGGCAAGGTACTCGCTGTACTGTGACCGCGCGACTACCCGTACGGCAAAATCGGGATTTAAAGCCGACAGCGCAAGGGAAGCGCAAGCCAGCGTCAACGTGACGCTCAGCGAAAGGATAAATGCAAGCAACGTACAAATTACGGAGCGAGCCCGTTTGGCAGTTTTGGTCATACGGTGTCCTCCTTATTCATACATATTGACGCTCGGGCCCGAAACAAATTCGCAATAGGCGAAGAAGCGGTCGGGCGTCGAAGCGATGGTGTCATTCGGATAACAGGTATACAACAACAGAATTTCTTCGTTGCCGTTGAGCTCACTGCGGTAGCCTGAGCCGTCATCATTTTTGATGACAGCGGTTTTGTAGACGCGATAGGTGTAGGACCCGTAAGTGGTCTCCAAATGCACAAGCGCGCCCTCTTTTACATATTGCAGGGTGTGAAAATAGGTATTGTTGTGCGCACCAATCAATATGCCTCTGCCGCAGCCGGGAATATGGCTGTATAAAGACATACACGCGCCGCGCTTTAACAGCGCCGTGCTGTCACCGTAAATGACATCTGTATCAATATCGGTTCCCTCCACGGTAATTCTGCCGAAGGCAGAGCCGTATTTCGGAAACTCGAATTCGTCCCAATTTAAGTGACCGGTTGTAAGGCCGGTGGAGCCATTGAATATGCTGCCCGCCCCCGGTTCGTCAATGGTCTCGACATTCGCGCCGGAAAACGCGAGTCTGTATACCGAAAGCAGGGGGTCAAGCACCGGAGTAAGACATGCGAAGAGCAGCAAGTATCCGCATAATAAGAAAGCTACCGGAAGCAGCAGAAACCACTTCCGATAGCTCTTCTTACTCCGATTTTTGTCGGAATTAGTCTTCATCAGACTCTTTACGGACGCGCTTAACAGCGATGCCGGCAGCTGCCAAAACAGCAACAGCAGCAACGCCGCCGAAAGCAACAGAAGTGAAATCTGCGCCGGTCTTAGTGATAACTGCCGGGTGCAGTTCAGCAACAACGTTGCCTGCTGCGTCGGTGATGATCAAAAGACCATGGTCAGCATCCGAAAGCGAACCTCTGGTGGAAAGATGATAGCCAACAACTGCGAGTGCTCTTTCGCCATAGCCCAAAAGGGTTTGGGTAGAGCCGGTTGCGGTGATGTCTTCCAACTTTTGAAGGTTCTTGGACTTAACGAAAGCAAGCGCTTCGTCCAGGATGGCCTGGATTTCCTTGTGCTGTGCTTCGGTCACGTCCACATTGGTAAACACGTTCTCGAGAGCAGTGATATACTCAGCGGGAACCGTGATGGTTTTGCCGTCAACGACATATGCGGTCTGCACATATTCGATGATTTCCTTCTCGCACTGGTTGATACCCGATGCGGCAAACGCAGGGACCATGGAAACGACAAGGAGGACAGCTACAACCATGAGGCATGCCAATTTCTTCATGTTAGGAACTCTCCCTTGTGAATTTTTTACGTATTCGGCAGTGATAGCTATGATACCCAATACGACAGCATTATCATAGCACAGGAAATGTGATTTGTAAAGTTTTTTTTGAAAATCGTTGCAATTTTGACACAAAAAAGCACTCCGCCGGAAAGCGGAGCGCTGTAAGTTGTTCGCAAATACCGTTACATCGGCGGCATACCGCCCTGGCTGTTTGCGCCCGCCATGGCTTGGGCAAACATACCGGGTTTCTTTTCTTTTTTGGGTTTGTACGCGGGCGGGTTTTTCATTTGCTCCTTTGCGCGTTTGCCCTTCGGGGTGGCAAGATATTGGTTGATGAGCACGACCGTCTCCGACATATCGTCGCACATATATTCCTGTGCGGTGGCAAGCAGCTCGGGGTCATTGTCCATTTCGCCCAAAATCGTTACGCCGATCAGGCTTTGCGTGTCATTCGAGCCGTTTTCATAAATATCGTTGAGAATGCGGAACAGCTTTTGACATTCCTGTTTGTTTTTGGAACGAATGGTGGCAATCACGCGCTGTGTGCCGTGTTCCATAAAGAACTCGTCCGCCAAGAATTCACCGTATTTTTCGTAATTTTCATGATACGGTGCTTTCAAATCGGGATACAGCGCCGTTAAACGGTTGGCGAGGGTGTTGCCGTCGTAGCTTTGCGCACCGTTCTTCACGGCGCTTCTCGACACGGGCGTCGGCATTTTATTGGGCTTGCCCTTCGCACCACTCTTTTTACCGAATTTTGTACGGATGCTGTCCGAAAGCTCGTTGCAAAGCGATTTTATATCGCGCTCGTCAAATTCCTCGGGGCTAAAATAGTTGGTCGAGAGTTTTTTCAAGTCCTCGTCGGTGGCTTCTTCGGCGTTGACTTCTGTGTAGAACAGCAGTGCCTGCATACCGAAGGCTTCCAGCCGCAACTTGCCTTTTTCGCCTGCAAAATCAATATAGGTGTGCTCGCCGTCCGTTACGGTGGGCAGTGCGCCTTTTTCCGTGTTCTCGGGCACAACAGCCGCAAAGCCGTTTTCCTCCAACGCGGCGGAAATCCCTTTTAAGACTGCGGCGATTGCATCGGTTTGCGTCATAGTAAAAACCTGCCTTGTTTGTAAATTCAGTTCATTGTATCACAGTTTTTTCGGTTTGTCATTACATTTTTGTGAATTTGTGATTGCGAAAATGCGGGGTATATGATATAGTTTATCTGTATATGTATAAGTATATGCGTTTTCGCCGTGCGCGGCGGCGCAACATACGAGGTGAGCTCCATGAAAAACATTTTGATTTTATTCGGCGGCGTTTCCAGCGAGCATGCGGTTTCGTGCGTGTCGGCTTCGTCGGTGATTCGCAATATCCCGCGGGACAAATACGCGGTGTATATGCTCGGCATTACAAAAACGGGCGAGTGGCGGCTGTTTGAAGGCGATGCAGAAGATTTGCCTGAGGATAAATGGCTTGCGGGCAAGTGCACAAAAGCCATTCTCTCCCCCGACCGTGCGGACGGCGGGCTGTTGGTGTTCCGCGAGACGGGTATGGAAAAAATCCGTATCGACGCGGTTTTTCCCGTGCTCCACGGCAAAAACGGCGAGGACGGCACGGTGCAGGGGCTGTTTGAAATCGCCGGGATTCCCTATGTCGGGTGCGACACGCTTGCAAGCGCCATGTGTATGGACAAAGGCGTGACCAATTTGCTGGCGGACAGCGTCGGCGTGCCGCAGGCGCCTTGGCTTGCGGTGACAAAGCATGCGTACCAAAAGGATATGTCGTCCTTTATTGTGCGCGCGGAAGAAAAACTCGGCTACCCCGTGTTTGTGAAGCCCGCCAATGCCGGCTCGTCTGTGGGCATTTCTAAGGCAAACACCCGCGAAGAATTTTTCGCGGCGATGGAAACGGCATTTCGTGAGGACGAAAAGGTCGTGGTCGAAGCGGCGGTGCAGAACGCCTTAGAGGTCGAGTGTGCCGTTATCGGCAACAGCGAGCCGATGGCGTCCGTGCCGGGCGGCATTGTGCCGTGTGCGGATTTTTACACCTACGAAGCAAAATATGTGGACGACAGCGAATTGCAAATTCCGGCGCACATTCCTGCCGAAACGCAGGCAGAAGTGCGCAATATGGCAGTAAAAATTTTTACGGCGCTCGGTTGCAAAGGGCTTGCACGCGTGGATTTCTTTGTGGAAAAGGAGACAAACCGTGTGCTGTTCAACGAAATCAACACCCTGCCGGGCTTTACCGCCATCAGTATGTACCCGAAACTGTTAGAGCAAAGCGGTGTGCCGTATCCGAAGCTGTTAGACCGTTTGTTTAAGCTGGCGCAGGAGAAGGAATAAAATGGGAAAACAGGATGTGTTCGTGGATGTCTGCAACACGCAGACGATGGACGGCGAAACCGAAAAAATCGAAATGCGCGTGGTCGGTACGATTTGTGAAACCGATGACGGCTTTTTGGTGGAATATACGGAATATGACGAGGACGCACGCCCCTGCCGCACCACGGTGCACGCGGTCGGCGAACGCCTTGTGTCCGTTTTGCGGGAGGGCGACTGCGGCGGCGAAATGCGCTTTGAACCGGGCAAACGCCATTCGACCGTGTATAACACGCCGTACGGCGCGCTGACCATGGGCGTCTACACAAAACGCGTGGAAAATGCTTTGACCAAAGACGGCGGGCGGTTGCATTTTTGCTACACCACCGATTTTCACGCGCAGGGGAGCATTGAAAATCATATGACGCTGACAGTCACTTTAAAATAATTTCGGAAAGCAAGGAGAAGTTTAAACAGTATGTCGAAATTGGTAAAAGAAACGGAAAATGCGCTGCATACGCTGGTTTTGGAGGCGCTCGGCAAGGCGATTGCCGCAGGGGAACTGCCCGAAGCACAAATGTTGCCGTTTATTGTGGAAATCCCGCAGGATAGGGCAAACGGCGACTATGCCACCAACGCGGCGTTTGTGGGCGCAAAGGTATTTCGCACCGCGCCGATTAAAATTGCGCAGGCAATCGCACGCTATATCGACCTCGGCGACAGTTATTTTTCAGAATGCACGGTTGCGGGGGCGGGA
>JBJEPU010000191.1:0-5514 GCA_051881395.1 Candidatus Fimenecus sp. | reverse complement strand
AGGTGAGGGGATTTAAAAACGCATTCAAACGCCCTACGCGCACCTGTATGCGCGTAAACTCGTCATTTTCGTCCGAAAAGCGTTTGCGTTCCGCCTTGGTCTTTTGAAATGCGCGAATGACGCGCACACCCGAAAGATTTTCGCTGACCACGCGCGCGAGCACATCTAACTTGTTTTGGATTTTTTTGTAAATCGGCAAAGAACGGCTTAAAATAATATACATAATCACGCTGACAAGCGCGCCCGCAATCAAAAAGATAACCGACATTTTAAGGTCCAGCGCCATTGCCATAATGAGCGACCCCGCAATCAAAAACGGAGAACGAAACATTAAGCGAATGAGCATTGCCACGCCCGATTGGATTTGGTTAATGTCGTTGGTTAAGCGTGTGACGAGCGTTGCGTTGGAAAATTTGGCGCGGTCTGCGGCGGAAAGCGCGTGGATTTTTGCGAATACATCGCGGCGCAAATCCGTGCCGACGCCTTGCTGTGCAACCGCCGCCGAATATTGGCAGATAATCGCAAACATCAGCCCCACCGCGCCGAGTGCGAACATCAGCGCCCCCATTTTGAGAATATACGCGGTGTCGCCGTTTTTCACACCGACATCAATAATTTTGGACATTACAATGGGCACAAACAGCTCCAAAATCGCCTCTGCCAGCTTAAATGCAGGCCCCATAATGAATTGCAACTTGTATTTTTGAAAGTACTTTTTCATGCAAAATTCTCCACCGATAAAAGCATTTTGTATAGTATACCATTTTTTCTGTATTTTTCAATACAACAGCGTAAAAACAAAGGGGGAGTTGCTTTGAAAAGATGCAAAAAAACAGCCGCTGTCGTTTTGACAGCGGTGCTTTGTATTTTGGGTATGCTGTATGCGTGCATCACCTTTGAAATTACCCTGCAAACCACGGGGGAGGGGACGCTCTACGCCGAAAAACAGCGCGTGCATCTGTGCGAGAGTGTAAAAATTCGGATTGTGCCGAGCGACGCACCGACGCCGTCCGTGCTCAAAAGCATTACCGTCAACGGCGAGGATTGCACAAAGTCCGTGCATTTGCAAGCCTTAAAAATCAGCCGCGTGCACAGGGATATTGTCGTCACAGCCGAATTTGAAAGCGCGGCGGGGAAAGCCGTACCCGCGAATGCCCCGACCTTTGTGTAAAGGGATTATCGGATTTCACCGCGGCAGAATTTTCGCCACAGCGGGACGCAAATCACTGAGACCAAAACCGCCGTCAGCGCCAACACAATCCACAATAAAAACAACGCATTCCAACCGCTGTTGGATTCCAACAGCTTGCCCGCCAGCAGGTTTAACGCACCGCAACCGATATACGCCACGGCGTTTAACAACCCGCCGATGGTGCTCACGCGCCCGGTTTTGGAAAAACGGAGCGGTACTAAGGTAATGAGCATCACATTGACCGCAAACATACAGTTGGTAACCGCCGCCATGGAAATGAGCGACAGCACCATGCTTTTGGTGCCGCATAGCCGCAGGACCAGCAAAAAGACCATCGAAATCCCGAAAAACACCGTCGAGGTGGTGATTTCGTTTTGCAACCGCCGATTGAGTGCTTTGGCAAGATATGCGCCCGTGACATTGACAATCGGCAACAGCATCGTCAACAGCAAAGAAAATGAAGTGCCCGAGCCGAATGTGCCCGCAAAAAACGAGGGTACCCATTGGGTAACGCTGTCCTTTAATGTGCCTTGTATCACAATCGGAATCATCAACAGCAAAACGCCGCTTTGCAAGGTGAGCTTGGCAATTTGCCGCGCAGGCATCGGCGGCACGGCGTTTTCGGACACCGTTTTCGGGGATTTGGTTTGAAATTTTCCCTTGGTGGAAACGCCCCAAAGCACGGCGACCGCCAATTCAAACAATCCGCAGGTTAAAAAGACATAGTGCCACGGTAAAAATGCGAGTGTCAACAGGCTGATTAGGTAACTGAGCAGTGTACCGATGGGAACGGTCGTGGACATATCAATCCCGAATTTTGTGCGGGTAGGCGCGTCAAAATTCAACGAGCCGATTTTCAAAATCGGCGACCATACCATCGACTGTGCCGCACCGTTGATTGCCCACAACACCAACAGCACTGCATAGGTGTGCACACAAAAAATCCCGATATTGCAAAGTGCAGAAATAAACAGCCCCCAAAAGACCATTTTGCGTGTGTCAAAGTGTTCACCTACAAGACCGCTGATGAACTGCCCGATGCCGTAGCAGATGAAAAATACCGAGGAAACCGCCGCAATGCGTGTTTCCGAAAACACATTCCCCGCCTGCAATTCCGGAATGACCGCAGAATAATTTAAGCGGCAGACATAGGTGGAAAAATAGCCCACCCAACAAATCAAAAAGGTGAAAAATGTGTTTTTGGACTTGTAACCGTAATACTTTTGTGCCATAATGTAAAAAACCTCTTTTTGAGAAAGGATTTGTTTTTGTGTTTGCCAAAAAAACCGAACGAGCCTATTTGAACACCCTCAATACCCCGGGCGTTTTTCTGAATACCACCGATACCGCTTTGCCGCAAACCGCGGTAGCAAAAGCGGTGCAACAGCATTTTGCAAAAGAAACCGACAAGGTAAAAAAAGCATTGCTTATCGGGTTCGACGGTGCGCGGGCGGACAGTATGCATCTGCTTTGTGAGAGCGAAAATGCGGCGGTTACAGGCAATCTGTTTTGTTCGGCATACAGCGCCGTTAATGCATTAAAGGCAGAGGGCGGGCTGTATTTGAGTTTTGCGGGCGGGCTGCCCTCCAATCCGCAGGAAACCTCCACCGCACAGGGGTGGTCGGCAATTTTGACGGGCGTTTGGGGCGACGATAACGGCGTCAAACAGCATAAGCCCTTGCGCCGTGACTGCCCGACGGTGTTGCGCACACTCGCAGAAAACGGCAAATCCACCGCCTTTTTGGCAGAATGGCCTGACCATTTTACCATAACTTATAAAGACGAAATCGAAATCGCAAAGAATGAAGGTTTGCCACTGTTGTTTGAAAAATTTGAAAATGACCGCGCACTTTTGCAGGGCTTTTTACGCGAGATTGCGGCGGGAACGGACTGCATTTTCGGCATTTTTGAAGCACCCGATTACAACGGGCACAGCACAGGCTTTTCCAACGAAAATCCGCGCTATGCCGCAGGCGTTTGCCGATTGGACAATCTTGCATTTCGTTTGCTTGAAGCCGTCAAAGCCCGCCCGACCTATGCAAGGGAGGATTGGTTGATACTCATAACCTCCGACCACGGCGGGCACGCGCGCAGGCACGGCACACAAAAGCCATATGACCGTATGACCTTTATCGCATCAAACAAAGAAATCTCCGAATAACACGAACAAAAACGCACCGGGCACGGTGCGTTTTTGTTTATTCCGTCGGAAAAACCAATTCTATCGGCGCGTGGTTAATTTGCTTTTCCGGCGGCGGAATTTGCATATAGTCGCCGTACACCCTGCGCAGTTCTTCATCGTTGTTGGCGAGCAAATGAATGGTTGTGCTTTCAAACGGCACTTCTTGAAGCGGGAACATATCCGCCTTTTTAAACATTTTCCGAAGCGCCGTTGGTTGCCCGAAGTCTGTGATATATTCGGTTTCTATCCCGTTATATTTGGTGGATTGCTTTACAAACTGCCGAAAGATAAACCGCGGCGAGATGTGCAGAATTTTCAACGCATAATGTGTGACAAAACAGACTGCCGCCGCCAATTCTCCGACCAACCCTTTTAAGGGAATAATCGGATACGGCGTGCCGCACAAATACAAAAGGCGGTCTAAAAATACGGTCTTTTTCAGTTGACGCTGTTGCGATTTTGCATCGGGCGCAACATTGTCAAACGGAAAAATATCAATAAAAATACATTGCGGGCATTTGGCGTTGGCGTTTAATGCGGAAACAAATTTGGTGCCGCGTAACATCAATTTTACAACGCTTGATGTACAACGCTTGTCCGTATTCGGGGAGAGGATAAAATATTTTTCACCCAATTCCGCGTCGACGATTTCTAAAAAACGGTCAAAATCCGCACGGAGCATACCGACATCAATATCATCGTCCCACGGAATAAACCCCTGGTGCCGCACCGCGCCGATGGCGGTGCCGTACAGCGCAAAATAGGGGAGGTTGTGTTTTTCGCAAACGGCTTTAAAATCGTTTAAGATTTCAATATGGACGGTGTGCAGTTTTTCGAGCACATCGGGTGCATAGGGTTTTGCGGTATCAAACTTTTTCATATTTGCCCTTCTTTTTTGTTATTGCATATAAAACTGCACAATTTCTTCTTTTGAATCCAACCCGCAGTTTTGCGGCAGGGGAAGTTTTCCCAAATCGTTTCCGTAAAAGCCGTTTTCCGTATAGTACCGTACGCCCATAAACTGTTCGTACCATTGCAGTACGCGATCAATATTCGGGCAGGGCACACAGGCAATTTGGCAAAAACTCTTGATAATGCAGAGCCCGTACGGGAAGTCCTCTAAAAAATAGCGGGAGGAAAAATCCGGAATATAGCCGTCGCCTTTTGCAACCATCGGAGCCCAAATGCCCTGAAATGCGGGAATACCGCTGATTTTTTTTGTCATTTTTTCTGCTGTATCCGATTCATAGTGGATTTTTAAGGAAACCACCTCGGATAAGTTCAGCGGCAAAGTATGGCAAAGCGTCTGTAATTCCGCGTCACACGCGAGGAGCATTTCGGAGGAGGGCATATCCCACTGGGCATAAAACAAAATGTTGCGCGGGTACTGTATACCGTCGTGAAAGTCACGGAACATCGAATACAGCCGTGTGGTGTGTAAAATCGGATTGGACGGCGTGAGCGTAACCGCCAAATAATTGTCTAATGTGTGGCAGGGCATTTGCAAAAGCGTGCTGAGCATATCGGCAACCTTTGCCGTGTGCACTCGCGGAATGGTTGCCGCAAAAATTTCGCTTTTGCGACTGAGGGCATATACGCTTTTGCCGTATTCTTTCACCCTGGCAATGCAATGCACGCGCTGTAAGCCGCAAAATACACAGCCTTTTTCAATCAGCGGACGGCAAACAAATTCCGCCCCGCCGCTGCCGGGAGCAACACATATGACGGTGCCTTTTTGTACATGCGGCAAAATCCGTTGCACGGCGCCGGGCAGTGCGTTTGACGGCACGGTAATGAAAATCAAATCCGCCTTCGCCGTCACGGCGGCGTCATTTGTGATTTCGGCAAGTTCGCCGCAAACCGTCTCGCCGGTTTCGGAATAAATGACTTCAATTTTTGGCTGCCAAGCGTCAGGCTTGGAAGTCAGCAGAGAAACGCGATTTTGTTTGTCCGCGGAAAGTTCACCCAAAAGTACGGTGCCGATGTTTCCGCCGCCGATGACAGTAATATTCATAAAAACCCCTTAGACAAAGCAATCTGACAGTTTTTCGTTTCCTATTGTGCGCGGATAATATGTGGTTAGTTTAGCATATTTTGCGGTGAATTGCAATATATTGCGCTTTTCTGTCAGCCATTCCCT
>JBJEPU010000190.1:18022-28493 GCA_051881395.1 Candidatus Fimenecus sp. | reverse complement strand
TTGCGGAAATCGAACGCGTGTGTTCGATTGTACACCGCGTCAATCCCCGTGCCGTGGTAATGGTTGATAACTGCTACGGCGAATTTACCGAGAAACAAGAGCCGACTGAGGTCGGTGCGGATTTGATGGCGGGCTCGCTCATCAAAAATGCGGGCGGCGGGATTGCCGCGTCGGGCGGCTACATCGCAGGCCGCGCGGATTTGGTCGAACTTTGCGCCTGCCGTTTGAACACCCCGGGCTTGGGGTTGGAGGTCGGCGCAACCTTGGGGCAAAACCGCAGTTTGTTTATGGGGCTGTTCCACGCGCCGCATGTGGTGGGTGAGGCGCTCAAAACCGCGGTATTCGCCGCGTCGCTGTTCACGGAACTCGGCTTCGCGGTTACCCCGAAGCCCGATGAAGAACGCCACGATATTATTCAGGCAATCTGCTTGGAAACCCCCGAGCGGCTGATTGCATTTTGCCAAGGACTGCAAAAGGGTGCGCCTGTGGATTCGTTCGTCACCCCCGAGCCGTGGGATATGCCCGGCTACGACAGCCAAGTCATTATGGCGGCGGGTGCGTTTACTTCGGGCTCGTCGATTGAACTGTCGGGCGACGCGCCGCTTCGAGACCCGTTTGCGGTTTGGATGCAGGGCGGCTTGAACTTCCACACAGGTAAAATCGGCGTTTTGCTCGCCGCCGAGGAACTTGAAAAGCGGCATTTGCTGTAAGAAGCGGGAGAGCAAACCCTTTCCTCCCTCTGACGAGGGAGGTGTCATTTTCGCAAGGCGAAAATGACGGAGGGAGAGAAATAATATTTTATCTCTCCCCCAGTCACGGCTGTGCCGTGCCAGCCCCCTCGTCAGAGTGGACGAAAAAACAGGCTTTTAGAAAGGAAATACTATGCAACTACGGCATTTAAAAAGCGGCACCGATGTGCGCGGTACGGCGGTGAACCCCGAAAATCCCGAAAAAATCGACTTAACCGACGAAGCGGTCCGTCGCATTACGGGCGCATTCGTGCGGTTTTTGGAAACACAGACCGCAAAACAGGTAAGTGACTTAAAACTGTCTGTCGGGCACGATTCGCGCGTGTCGGCTGAACGGATAAAAGCGGCGGTTTTAAAAGAACTGACCGCGTGCGGCGTGCAAATTCTCGACTGTGCGCTGTGCTCGACACCGGCAATGTTTATGACCACGCAGACCGAGGGCTGTGACGGTGCGGTGCAGATTACCGCGAGCCACCACCCGTGGGACAGAAACGGGTTGAAATTTTTCACCCGCGCGGGCGGGCTTTCGGGGAAAGAATTAGAAAGCATTTTAGAGGATGCCGAAATTACGCCCCCACACGCAGGTGAGGAAATTCGCGCTGTGCAAATCGACTATCTTTCTAAATATTGTGAACAGTTGAAAGACCTTATCCGTAAGGGTGTAAACAGCCCCGATAATTACGACAAACCGCTGACGGGCTTGAAAATCGTGGTAGATGCAGGCAACGGCGTCGGCGGGTTTTATGCCGAAAAGGTGCTTGGTGCTTTGGGTGCGGATACTTCGGGCAGTCGCTATTTAGATCCCGACGGCACTTTCCCCAATCATGTTCCGAATCCCGAAAACGAAGCGGCAATGGCGAGCATCCGCGAGGCGACGCTCTCGTCCGGCGCGGACCTCGGCGTAATTTTTGACACCGATGTGGACCGCGGCGGCGCGGTGACGGCGGACGGCGAGGAACTCAACCGCAACCGTTTGGTTGCCGTTGCGGCGGCGATTGCGCTGGAAGATACCCCCGGTGGCTCGATTGTGACCGACTCCGTAACCTCTGCGGGGCTTACGAAATTTATCACCGAACATTTAGGCGGAAAACACATTCGCTTTAAGCGCGGCTATAAAAATGTGATTGACGAAGCGGTGCGCCGCTGTGCATTGGGCGAGGAAACGCCCTTGGCGATTGAAACCTCGGGGCACGCGGCATTTCGGGAGAACTACTTTTTAGATGACGGCGCGTATCTCGTCACACGCATTATTATCAAACTTTGCCTGTTAAAACGCGCGGGCGGCGATTTGGGCGATCTAATCACAGATTTGGAAGAGCCTGCCGAGGAAAAGGAAATTCGCCTGAAAATTACTGCACCGGATTTCAAAGCCTACGGCGGCGAAATGATTGCCCTTGTCAACCGCACCGCAGAAAATACGGACGGTGTGCGCATTGCCGACGACAGTTACGAGGGCACGAAAATCATTTTTGACGCGCCCGAAGTAAACGGCTTTTTCATTTTCCGTTTGAGCGTCCACGACCCGATTATTCCCGTAAATTTTGAGTCGGCAGTCTCAGGGGGCACAAAGCGTATGGCAACGGTGCTGTCCGCTTGGCTTGCCAAAGAGAAGGGGCTTAACTTGTCGCCGCTGACAGAATTTTTAAAGAATTTATAAAAGGATATTGACAAAGCGGCAGATTTCCATAAAATGAGTATATACCACTACAATGCAATCACACTTGGAGGTGTGCAGAATGATTTTTGAAAAAGTCAGAAAAATTATTTGCGACCAATTTGATTTGGAAGAGGACGACGTTACGCCGGAAACCCTTTTAGAGGACGATTTGGAGGCGGACAGCCTTGATTTGGTCGATTTGGTGATGTCGTTTGAGGACGAATTCCAAATCGAAGTGCCCGACGAGGACTTGGAAAACATCAAAACCGTCGGCGATATTGTAAAATACATCGAGGAGCACTAAGGCGCGCTCTCGATTGAAAAGGACAGTAAAAATGGCTGAACAAAAGAAAATGGTAGAAGAAATCACCTCTATGGAGGAGGATTTCGCAAAATGGTATACCGATGTCTGCCGCAAAGCGGAATTGATTGAGTATACCAGCGTCAAGGGCTGTATGGTCATTCGCCCCTACGGCTACGCGATTTGGGAAAATATCCAGAAAGAACTCGACAAACGCTTTAAGGCGTTGGGGCATGAAAATGTCTGTATGCCGATGTTTATTCCCGAAAGTTTGCTCAATAAAGAGAAAGACCATGTCGAGGGCTTCGCGCCCGAGGTGGCATGGGTTACGCACGGCGGCAATGAGAAGTTGGAGGAGCGCCTTTGCGTGCGCCCGACCTCGGAAACGCTGTTCTGTGAGCACTACAAGGCGATTGTGCAGTCCTACCGTGATTTGCCGAAGCTCTACAATCAGTGGGTTTCGGTGGTGCGTTGGGAAAAAACCACCCGTCCGTTTTTGCGCTCGCGCGAATTCCTGTGGCAGGAGGGGCACACCATTCACGCCACCGCCGAAGAGGCGCAGGCGGAAACCGTGCAGATGCTGAATGTCTATGCGGATTTTTGCGAAAATTACCTTGCAATGCCCGTCGTAAAAGGCGTAAAAACCGAAAAGGAACGCTTTGCCGGTGCGGAGGACACCTATACGATTGAAGCGCTCATGCATGACGGCAAGGCGTTGCAAAGCGCAACCTCGCACTATTTCGGCGATGGGTTTGCGCGTGCGTTCGAAATTCAGTATACCGACAAAGACAATAAACTGAAATTTCCCTTTCAAACCTCTTGGGGTTGCACCACGCGGCTCATCGGCGCGGTGATTATGACGCACGGCGACAACAACGGGCTTGTTCTGCCGCCGAAAGTCGCACCCACGCAGGTGGTTGTCATTCCGATTGCCGCGCATAAGGCAGGTGTTACGGAAAAGGCGCAGGAAGTGGCAGAACGCATTGCGAAATTCTGCCGCGCGAAAATCGACACAAGCGACAATTCGCCCGGCTGGAAGTTCGCCGAGTACGAAATGAAAGGCGTGCCGTTGCGTTTGGAGTTGGGCCCGAAAGATATTGAGAAAAACCAGTGCGTTTTGGTGCGCCGCGACAACCGCGAAAAGGTGTTTGTGTCGCTTGACGATTTGGAACCCGAAATTCCGCGTCTTTTGGACGCCGTACAGCAGGGGCTTTATGATGCCGCCCTTGCGCGCCGCGAAAAGATGACCTATGCCGCCGCAACGCTTGACGAGCTCAAAGAGATTGCCGACAATAAACCCGGCTTTATCAAAGCCATGTGGTGCGGCAGCCGCGAATGTGAGGAAAAACTCAAAGAGGTTGCAGGCGTTTCGTCGCGTTGTATTCCGTTTGAGCAGGAGCAGATTGCCGATACCTGTGTTTGCTGCGGCAAACCCGCAAAGCATATGCTCTATTGGGGCAAGGCGTATTAAGGCAGAAATTTACAGTGTTTTACAACAGGGTGGATTTTCCACCCTGTTTTTTGTGTGGGGGTATGCAATTAAATTTGGATTTGTATTTGTCATCCTGAGCGAAGCGAAGGATCTCCAACACAACAAAATAAAACAATACGAAACGAGATTCTTCGCCTAACGGCTCAGAATGACAATCAGGCGGATTCTTCGGCTGTCTTCTTAGAATGACAAAGGCGGCATTTCCCACAAATTGTCCTGCCGAAAACCGTTTTCCCCCACATCTTGTGGAAATTTCCGAAAACTGCAAAAACGGCGAAAAAAGCAACTCCAAAAATCAACAAAATCACGAAAAATGTTGAAAAATAGCGGCGGACTGTTCAAAAATCCGTCGAAAAGTTGACGAAAAGGAAAAGTTCACAATTTGTTCATAATGTTTCAACAAAACTGCCAATTTTCTTTCTGCAAAATGCCCAAAAACCACAAAAATATTTGGGCAATTCATAAAAAAGCACAGAAAAGATGAATAATTTATTGACTTTTTTTCCTGAAAATTCTATAATTTGAATAACCATAGGAATGGTGTAATGGGGCGAAGTGCCTACTTTTTTAAGGGGGCAGTGTGTCTCCCTCGAAAAATGTGCGCTTCGGCAGCTCATTTTGATACACATCCTACGGTAATATTTGCTCGGGTGTGTATCATCTGTCTTCCGCCGGTTTTGTTTCCAAAAGCGGAAGCGGTGGAGGACGAACCGAGTAACCCGTAGTGCTTTAGCGGAACCCTTCCGACATGGGCGTAAGCCCGTGCGGATTGGTCAGAGGCGGAAACTATGGCGCTCAAACACAAGTCGGCGAATGTGCCCCGCGCCGACCGTGCAATACGGGGCACGGAATGCATTATACATATTATAATGTAAAACTAAATAGGAGGAAAACATTTATGAAAAAGTCTACAAAATTGTTAAGTGTCATCTTAGCAATTGTCATGCTTTTCTCATGCATGTCGGTTATGGCTTCGGCATATGATGCATATGACGATTCCAGAGAAGCGAACTACACCAGTAACGACACCGGTTTGGCAACGCTGTTGACTGACGAAGCAAGAGCGTCATGGGTTTGTGATTTGGTTGATAACTTGCTCGCAGGCGCAAACATCTATCAGGATGTTACCGTTGCAGTTGTCGACCTTCGTTCAATCGATGCACTTGGTTCCACGCTGAATCAATCGATTGCACTTTTGTTTGGTACGAAACTGTACAAAGCGCTCGGTACGGTTAACACTTTCTATAATATCGGTGTTATTAAAGACCTGGATTTTGAAGCGCTGGCCGGTATGAACCGTGCAAAAGATACAGATGTCGGCATTATCCAAAAGTTGCTTGCTTTCTTAGATAAAAATGCCGGCACAATCGGCGGCTGGATGCAGACCGGTATCACCCTTGGCAAAATCGATTCCATGATTGGTATTGATTTAAAAACCATGACCGCGGACATTCCCGACCTGCTGAAAGGCATGATTTACGGTCTCGGCGTTCGTCACATCACCAATAACATCGGTGATGACCCGGATTTCCCGAACGACGCCGCTTGGGCTGACTTAGCATCGGGCGCGAAACCGACGCTTGACACCATCGTGCAGAATTTGCTCGTCGGCATTTTGACCAAGCCGAGAAATACCACCAAGATTACCGATCCTTCGCAGAACTTGATTTGCCAAAATCCCGAAGCGTATGGCGCAACTGCCGCGATGATTCATTCGGAACCGGCGGATGACGGTAGCGGGGATACTTGGTATTATATCTACGGCGTTCAGGGTACGGATGGTTCGTGGACATTCTCTGAGAACACCACCTTGGCAGAAGCGGATAAACAGTACATCACCCATTGGGACACAAACAGTTGTTTGCTGAAAAATTTTGATACTTCTATTTTGAATTTCTCCGGCAAGAGTTTGTATCAGATGCTCGGCGACGCGCTTCCGTGGGCATATGACACCTTCGGCGCACCGAACCTTGACGGGCAACTTCGTGCAACCATCATGCAGTTCTGCGGCGCGATCAACAGAGCGGAAACTGATACAGCAATTACCGATCAGCTTAAAGCAAAGGTTCTTGCATATCAAGACATTGAAGACAAGAACGGCGCAAACGGCAAAGGCATGTTGAGCGATGCTATGGAAGCGAAAGTCGGCGAAGCCGGTAACTACAACTTCCAGTACATCTCGCTTAGCGGCGCAAACATCAACACTATGCCCGATGACCTGTACTATGTGGTACAGTGGGGCAACGGTTGGGAATTCTACCATGTTGACTTCACACAGATGGCAGGCGAAAAGCTTGAACTCTTCAAGATGCTCAACTGGGAATGGCAGGCTCCGGCTTGGTCCGAAATTATGCCGGCATTGGATTCCACCGCGGATTCTTATCTCCGCAACATTACCGACGCGATCGGTAAAATCCTGGATAAGGCTGTTGTGAACCTTACATGGACTTATGACAGCGCCTCCGAAGACAATGCACACTTTGAAGCCAATATTATGGGCTTGGTACGCAAGGTCTTGAAGGCTGCTCCCGAACTCATTTACGGTAAGAACGACGCTTACAAAGCAAAAGCAATCGACACCCAGAGCGACGAACAGGTTATCGCGACTCTCGGCGTGGATATCATCGAGTGGCTCATGCCCTCTATGGTCATGCCGGCCAATGTGGATTGCCTTGAAGCGATTGTTGTTTACGGCGTCCGCGAGTTCATTGCGGAAATCCTGCCCGAATACAACTGGGATGATAAGATTGCGGCGGCTTCGACCGATGCAGATTATCTGAACATCGCTTTGGATATGGGCGCTTCTATCGGCGTTTACTATTTGAAGAATGTGATGGCGCTCGGCACCACGACAGACGGCAACGGCAACACTTCTTATGCTTCGCCCGACCAGTACATCGCGCCCAGCGCAGATTGCGCAACCGGTTGGAACACCAAGCTCAGCTATGTGATTGACCAGGTGCTTGCAATGTGGCTGCCTGACCTTTCTTCGAAACTGATTGCAAGAAACAGCACCGTGTTCAATTCGAATGACGGTATGGATAAACTTTCCATCATCTTTAACGCTCTGTTCCCCGGTCTTCTTTCCTTGATTTCCGGCTGCAGCGCTACCATCGGTGACGGCACCAACAAGGATTGCGTTGTTGACCTGAAACAGGTTAAGAACCTCCTTGCAGGTATCCTTAACCTTCAAATTGAGCCGATTGCTGCAAAACTTTACAGAAACGGCACCGGTTATGCAAACAAGAGCCTGTATGCGGCAGTTGTCGGCATCTTGAAAGACCTTGTTTGCGGTATTGGTTTCAATGACTCCCCCGACTATGCACAGCTTGCAGCAACCTTGGATACAGCGGTTGCTTCCAGCACACCGCTTGACACGCTTGTTTCTAAGTCCAGCTTGGAAAATCTTGTCAAAAACCTGCTTTGGGTAATCAGCGATACCGAAACCAAAACTTTTTGGCCGAACAATGCATTGCTTCTGGTGATGCAGTTAACCGGTCAGATGGATGATATGGCGTTCGAGAGCATAAGCCAGAGAGTGGATAGCCCCGTTTACCGTGGCGCTTCACCGGCGACGGTTACCCCGACGGTTACTTTGAATACCAAGGGTATTCGTTCTTCTTTCTATACGAATGGCTATAAGAGCGGCAACTTCGTGCAGGACGGCGTTTATAGCGGTACCTTGACGAAAATGGAATTGCTGGATGTTGAAGGCAATGTTTTGGAAACCAAAACATTAAATGTAACGCTGACAGCCAATACCGCATATAGTGGCACCAGTTTCTCCTGCCCCGCAGAAGATGCAGCAGCCTTGTATTCAATCAAGAGCTATGTTACTGTCACCTTGCCGGATGGTTCTTTGATGAACGGCGGCACTCCGGTTGTTACCGAAACCAAATTCATTACAACCTCCAATGCCACAACGGATGATAATGGCGCTCCTATCGTTCGCGCAGAGCCAAGAACAACGCAATTAAAGATGTGGAATCTTTACATTGATGAAAACACACCTTTAAGCGCTGCCGGCGATTTCGAGATGGAATACTACAACGCTTGTAAGGCAGACTCACTGACTAATTATGCTCACCGTCTTTTCTACATTGCAGGTTATGGTTCAACGGATTCTGACGGTGCTGGCGGTTATTCTGTTTCCGGTTACACAAGCGGCAAAGCGGTTTGGAACCAAACTTCTATTAACGGTACGACTGCTTCCTACCAAGCGAATGAACAGAGAGTTCCGTTCTATTGGATTTGGAATAATAGGCAGAGTAGTACGGATTTGGAAGGCGGAAAAAGCGCAACAGAGAAACAATGGGTAGTAGACACCAAGAACTTCACCAGAGATTCCTATTCGGATGATATCGTAACCTTAGAGTTTACTTCTAACGGTTGGAACTGTTCTTATAAGAACTACTCGAGTTCCGGTTGGAAAAACGAAGGCTTCTCACTAACCTCCAATCCGTACATCGTTATTTACAATTCTTACGGTTTGGATGGTATGGTTCAGAAAGAAGTGAACTCCGGGAAGCAGCAAGAGGATTATACGGAGGCTTCTTGGGCTACCTATATCAATGCTTTGAAAGCTGCTATTGCAGAAGTCTATGTGGCAAAGAAAGCGGAAACCTTCATTGCTGACCACAGCACGAACGGTGTATCTGACTTTAAGACTTGCTCTGAAAACTTGCAAGCGGCAATTGACGGTTTGGTACCCGTAACTGAGTCTGTTTCTACCGCGACCGATTACACGGAGGAAGAAAAAGTAGCTCTTGCAAACTTGAAGGATACGCTTGACGCCCAGCGCGCAAAGGAAAACCTCAACAACAAGAACTACATTATGTATCGTTGGCTGAAATACTACAATGAGTATGCTTGGCTCAACGGCGTTTACAACAACGCACAGATTCCTTCGGGCGTTGCGGACAGCAAACTGACAGGTGTTCCGTCGGATAAAATCACAGCAGCTATCGCAGCAGCACCCGGCAACAAACAGGGCGCGTTGAACGCTATGGTTGTCGCACCCACCGCGGAAGAATCCGCAGCAGCAGCAAAAGCAAGAGCAGACTTCATTGAAAATCTGCCCACAATTGATGTGGCCTCCATTCAGGTTGACATGGCACAGATGGCACAGTATGAAACTCGCCTGATTGCACGCGAAGCTTCCACCTATTATTTGGTTGATGCCTATAATATGGTGAAAGACATTACCGATTCTTCCGCTTACACAGCTGAATCTTGGGCGAAGTTCAACACAGCAAGAACTGCGGCTTACAATGTCGCGGCTGACGCTACTGCAACTCCGGCTGAAATTCACGAAGCAAGATATGACCTTCTTGTGGCTTACAAGGGCTTGATTGCGGCAGGCACGGATGTTGACCTCACCGCACTCGAAGATGTGATGGCTTATGTTGACACCATCTGCGCGAATCCGACCTTGTTCGCACCCACAACAGAGTCCGGTTATGCAACCCTCGATGAAGCGCTCGCAGCTGTATTCGCAGAAGCAGGCGTGAAAGTGACTGTCGATGACGACACTTACTACATCGGCGGCGGCGACACCGGTGCTGCTTGGCTCGACGAAGCAGGCATGAGAACTGCTGTTGAAGCACAAGAAACGGTTGACCGTGTTGTCAAAGAAATCAAAGCAGAACTTGCAAACATCGAGAGCACCATTAAGGTCATCCCCGATGAGTCTGTTGCAGACAACACCACAGCTGTTGACTATGCGAACCTGGTTGTTGACGGTATCAAACCCGGCACAATCAACACCACCGCTGAACTCCTTGCCCTCGTGAAGACCACCGCTCCGGAAGGCTACACTGCAAACCTTGCAGTTACCGCTTCCGCAGCAAACGGCTTCGGTACCGGCACAAAGGTTGTTCTGACCGTGGATGGCATCGATGGCTTCGCAATTAACCACACCGTTATGGTTTACGGTGATGTCAACGGCGACGGCGCAATCGACGCATTCGACGCTGCGCTCATCAACATGAACGTAAGCGGCGCGGCGACTCTGTCCGGCGACTTCGCAACGGCAGGCGATACGACTGCTGACGGTGCTATCACCGCGGCTGACTATTCCGCAGTTGCAGCGTATGCAGTCGGCAACGGCTCCATCGCACAGACTCGCTGAGTTTTAACCAATCCGTAGGGAACGGTCTTGACCGTTCCGCGGCAAACACCGCGTAGTGGCGGGCTTCCACGCCCGCAACACCTACAAAACCGTAAGGAAACCTTATCCCTCCCTCTGCAAAGGGGGAGGGAGCAGGCGGAAA
>JBJEPU010000190.1:0-17922 GCA_051881395.1 Candidatus Fimenecus sp. | reverse complement strand
CTTCTCCGGTGCAAGCGTGGCGACAAAAGAAAGACTTCGCCGCCGCGGATTTTCCGCGCGGGTATAATGTGCATATAATTTCTCGGCAAAGCGCGTTTCTGTTGAAGTCACCACACTGTTTGCGTTCTTGATTTTCAGAGTGATAGCTGACAATCAATCCGCACAGCAGAACGAACTGCTTGTCACAGAAATTTTTCTGTTGACTTTTTGCCGCGGAAACTGTATATTATATGGGAAGAAAATATAAGGAGGATATTATGACAAAAGCTAAAAAAGTATTAAGCCTTGTTTTAGCTGTTGTTATGGTTGCTGCGATGTTTGCATTCTCGGCTTCGGCCGCTACGCAGAATGCAACTTTCACCGTTTCCGTTGATAATGCGACTGTTTCCCAGAACGATGTTATCAAGGTTACGGTGAACTTGACGACGGATTATTATGCCGGCCCGACCAATGTTCCGGTGTATTACAATCCCAAAGTCTTTGAATTCGTCGCAGACTCTGTTGTGGGCACGAAAATTTTCGGCGAAACGGCAACAGATGTTCAGTTCCATAACGACGCTGCTACAGGTTGCTTGAAAGTGGCTTTCATCCCCAACACGGCTGACGGCACCGCTGCCCCGAAGCTCATGAACGGGACTTTGTTCACTTTCCAGTTAAAAGCGATTGCTGACGGCACTTCCGAAATCGGCTTGAAAGCTGAAGACCAGAAGACCGCAACCAACATCGGCGGTACTTTGTACTGCGGTGCTTACAAGGGCGAAGCGATTGACGACAATCCTGCTACTGTCGGTCAGGACTTTGCAATCACCAACGCTTCTGCTACCGTTGGTAGCACAATGGAACCCGCCGATCTTGCTCTTACAGAAGCAGGTGCGGCAGCAGGCATAATCATTGATACGCACAAGACCTTTGGTGGTCAGTATGCAGGCGTTGTTTACGGCTTCACACAGGAAAAAACTACAACATTCAGAAACTCTGCTTACCTTTCGACCAATTTAACGGCTACCAACGGAGGTACTTTTGTGCCTGCCAGCCCCGCAGGAAAAACTGGTTTCGGTACAGGATCTACTATTGCCGTTAAGAATGCTGACGGTAGCGATAGTGGTAAGGTTTATGTTGTTGTTATTTTCGGCGATGTGAACTGTGACGGTCTTATTAATGGTGCTGATATATCCATTGTTGCAAATGCTACCGCTGATGCATCATACGCACCGATCGACAGCGTTTTAAGATTGGCTGCGAACTGTGCACTTGTGAACAATGCCAATATGATGCATGTAGTAAATAGTATGGATGTATCTGCTGTAGCAAACTATACTGGTGGTAATAGGTTCACGCCTTCTGCACTCGCTGCAAAACATGCGTCATACAATACACACTATCAATAATATTAGGAGGACAAAGTCTAATGAAAACAACAAAAAAAGTCCTCAGCGTACTGCTTGCGCTCGCAATGCTTTTGGGGATAGTTTCCACAATGGCATTCGCAAAAGCGCCTGATGCTGCAATTGATTTGTATGTCGATTGCGACAAGGACACCTATCAGCCCGGCGATACGGTTATATTGACTATTTCTGAGCAGGCTGCTGAAGTACTTGGTAAGATGTATATTGATGGGCAATATGCAATTGGATATAATTCCAATGTTATTGCTCCCACCACAACATCTATCATGGCAACAGACCATAATATCGTTGCTTTGCAGGGCGGGTATGTTGCAGCAAACTCTAGAGTTTCTCATAACGATAACAATGTTTCCATGGGCGATTACATTGATGATTCGCAGAGCACGTACGGTTGGGATGAAATTGTGATGGCTAATATCGTTTCTGACGGCTCAACTATGTTTGATGCGACAGAAAAGACAGGGGTAATCCAATTCCCGATGAAAATTTCTGATACAGCGGCTGATGGCACTTATACTATAGGTATAAACATCGGTTCTTACAAGAACTGGTCTGCATATAGTAAAACTGAGAACTTTGGTGAACTTTTGGCTTACGATCCCGCAGAAATGGAATACGAGCACGGTTGTACTGCTAACTATGCTGCGCATGTTTGCACGTTCAAAGTTTCTTCTTCTGCTGCGGCTCCTGTTCTTACGCATGCAGGTCGTCAGGTCAAAATGGATGTTGCTAGCGGCGAAGTTGTAAACGGCACCGAACAGCTTCGTGTAGTTTCTTCCATCTCGAATGATGATTGGAACAACTACTTCGCGAACACCACCGATGAAGCTAAAACAACCAAGAAGCTTCTCGAAGTCGGTATCGTTGCAACCCAGGGCGCGTTCGATATGACCGCTGCACAGGATGCTGCGAAGCTCGGCAAGGGCGTTCACGGTGACTACACCGTAGCAACCACCACCTATATTCAGAATACCGGCTCCGATTATCGTTTCGGCGCACGTATTGAATATCAGACGAACGTCTTCGATACCACCTACGTTGCATTCGCAAAATACTTGAATGCAGAAGGCGTAGAAGCATATGTGTTCTACGATACATCATACGCATTGGCATTTGCCACAAATTATAGGACAATTACCGCAGACTACATCAATTTCTTAAATAGTCAGGCTGCATAATCAGCTTCCTGCTTATGAAAGAAAAGTATGTTGCGCCCGTGTTCAACCTTGTGGCATTTGAGCCGGAGGATATCCTCGCTTCGCTGATTTCTGTCGGCGGAACGGACGAGGACGACCGCGACGCAGTAATTGTTTGGTAATTCGTATTATAATTTGATGAAAAGGAGAAATTTTCAAATGAAACAAGCTTATACAGCACCTGAATTTGATGTTTCACTGTATGATGTTGATGATGTAATTACACTTTCCGTCGGCCCCGGCTCCGTCGAGGGCGGCGAGGTCGGCTGGATGCCGATAGGTTAACTTCATTTTCTATGTGATGCATCTTTGTGTAACACGAACGATTAGCAAAAAACAGGGCAGGGCAAGGGTTTATCCCTTGCCTTGCTTTTTTGTGCGCGTTTTTCCATACACAATACTATATATAATATGTATTGTATACAAATTTTGGCGCATTGGTACTTTCCTTGCTACCCCAATTGGCAACCAAACAAATTGGGGTTTGTAGGGGTATTAACGGAACGGTCAAGACCGTTCCCTACAATTCGTAGGGGCGATTCACGAATCGCCCGCAGATTCTGATGTAATTTTATTTTATGCGGGCGTGGAAGCCCGCCACTACACGCACGCAATAAATTTTTAGGGTAGGTCGGGGGCTTGAATTACTCGCCTGCCGGCTCAGGCAGCGCTTCTGCTCATTTCATTCGCAGAGGTGTCCACCGGACACCCGCGCCCCCCGCCGCAAGGCGCGATGTAAATTAACGGCGGAGTCAAGACCCCGCCCTACCCTGTAAATACATTTCGTGCGTAGGGAACAACCTCAGTGTTGTTCCGCAGAATTACATCAAAATCCACGGGCGGCCGGGTCGACCGCCCCTACAAACGGGCGCGCAATGCGCGCCCCTACGGTTTGTCATACAAACCCAAATATGTCATCCAGAGCGAAGCGAAGGATCTCAAACAGCGCCAAGTATAAAATGTGCGAAACGAGATTCTTCGCCTATCGGCTCAGAATGACAAAATTTTACGGGCGGGCGAGGAAACCCGCCCCAACGCGCCGCGCGGCAAAATGCGCCAAAACCACAACATCTTGTGCCTGAAAAACAGGGACAAACTATAAAAAATTCAAAATTTTAAAAAAGGAAAAAATTTGTTTGGTTTCACGAATTTTTTTGAAAAAAATTGTTGCTTTTTTCTAAACACTATGCTAAAATACTTAGGCACGCGTGGAAAAGGGGCTTGCCATGCCCATTTTTACGCGACTTGATATGCGATGATGCGGTAGGTGGCTGCACTTTGATGCAGGGAATTACCGCGGAGTATGTCCGATTACAAACCGGGCGACCCATACCAATGGACCTCTCCGGCGAGCGTACCCCAACTGCGCTTTCCGTGACTTTTGAGGGACATTGTGCGCTTTTCTCTGCCGTCCGAATGCCGTTTTGGTTTTCGGTTTTTTCATGAAAGGTTCGTAAACACCCGGCAGGGTTGCAAGAAAAGCGCTTGCCCTGACTTTTTAAAGGAGGCAAACAAACATGGCAGCAGCAAAAGGTAAGAAAATCCGTATCAGACTGAAAGGCTATGACCACGATTTGGTGGACAGAGCAGCCGAGAAAATTGTTGAAACCGCAAAGCGCACAGGCGCACAGGTTTCCGGTCCCGTGCCGCTTCCGACCGAAAAGGAAGTCGTTACCATCCTTCGCGCCGTTCATAAATATAAGGACAGCCGCGAACAGTTTGAACAGAGAACGCACAAACGGCTCATCGACATTCTCAGACCTTCAAACAAGACCGTTGAAGCTCTGACCGGCCTTGAGCTTCCCGCAGGCGTAGACATCGAAATTAAACTGTAATCTCGATAGAAACGCTTACAGGTCATGTTGGCAAACGCCAACCAATAACCAAAGGAGGAATACACAATGCAAAAAGGTCTTATCGGTAAAAAAATCGGCATGACACAGCTTTTTGACGAGAGCGGCAAGGTTATCCCCGTGACCGTCGTAGAAGCAGGTCCGTGCGTCGTTGTCCAGAAAAAGACAACGGAAAATGACGGCTATGAGGCCGTACAGGTTGGCTTCGGTGATGTCAAAGTCCAGAGAGTGAACAAGCCGCAGGCTGGTCACTTCAAAAAGGCGGACGTTGCACCGAAAAAGGTACTCAAAGAGTTCAGACTGGACGATTGCGCTGCGCTGAACGTCGGCGACATTCTCAAAGCAGACGTGTTCGCTGTCGGCGACAGAGTGGATGTTGTCGGCACCAGCAAAGGTAAGGGCACTGCGGGCGCAATCAAGCGCTGGAACTTCTCCCGCTTGAAGGAAAGCCACGGTACAGGCCCTGTCGCACGCCACGCAGGCTCGTTGGGCGCTTGCTCCGACCCCTCCCGCGTTTACAAGGGGAAGAAGCTCGCCGGTCACTTGGGCGCTGAGCGTGTGACCATTCAAAATCTCGACATTGTCAAGGTTGACGCAGAAAACAACCTCATCGCCATCAAGGGCGCCATTCCGGGTCCCAAAGGCGGCATCGTTGTTCTCGCCGATACGGTGAAAAAATAAGGAAGGAGTGTTTTAAATGGCGAAATTGGCAGTTCTCGACAAAGCAGGTAAAAAAGTTTCCGACATCGAGCTCGCAGACAGCATTTTTGCAATCGAGCCCAACGAATCGGCAATGCACCTGATGGTTGTCAACTATTTAGCAAATCAGCGTCAGGGTACGCAGTCCACCCTCACTCGTTCCGAGGTATCCGGCGGCGGCAAAAAGCCTTGGCGGCAAAAGGGCACCGGCCGTGCCCGTCAGGGTTCGACCCGAGCACCGCAGTGGACACACGGCGGCATCGCACTCGGCCCGAAGCCCCGTGATTACGGCTTCGACGTAAACAAAAAGGTCAGAAGACTTGCTATGAAGTCCGCGCTTTCCGCGAAAGTTGCGGCAGAGGAAATGATTGTGCTCGACAGCTTCGGCGTTGACGCAATCAAGACCAAAGAGGTTGCAGAGGTTCTCACCGCAATCAACGCGGGCAAGAAAACGCTCATCGTTCTGCCTGAAAAGAACGACATCGTTTACAAGAGCGCCCGCAACATTGCCGGCACCAATGTAACCCTCGTAAACACGCTGAATGTTTATGACATCTTAAACTGCAACACCATTGTGGTGCTGAAAGATGCCGTTGCAAAAATCGAGGAGGTTTACGCATAATGAAACTTGCACAGGATATTATCCTCCGCCCCGTGATTACCGAGGAAAGCATGATGGGTCAGGCGCTGAAAAAGTACACCTTTAAGGTGGACAAAAAGGCGACCAAGCCCGAAATCAAAGCGGCTGTGGAACAGCTTTTCGGCGTAAAAGTCGCAAAGGTGAACACCATCAATGTCCGCGGTCATTTAAGAAGATACGGCAGATATGAAGGCTATACCGCCTCTTGGAAAAAGGCTGTCGTAACCCTGACAGAAGATTCCAAGACCATCGAGTTCTTCGACGGTATGATGTAAAATCCCGACGATAATGTATGGAGCCCGACATGCTCCGCTAAATCGTTCTAAGGAGAGTGAATGAAATGTCGATTAAAGTCTACAAACCGACAACCAATTCTCGACGCAATATGTCGGTTACAGATTATTCCGAACTTTCCAAGGTTGCTCCCGAGAGAAGCCTTCTCGCGCCGCTCAATAAAAAGGCCGGCCGTAACAGTTACGGAAGAATCACCGTTCGCCACAGAGGCGGCGGCAACCGCAGAAAATATCGTATTATCGATTTCAAACGCGATAAGTTCGATATGCCTGCAACCGTGCTCACTTTGGAGTACGACCCCAACCGTTCCGCGCATATCGCACTTGTGCAGTATGCGGACGGCGAAAAAAGATACATTCTCGCGCCTGTCGGCTTGAAGGTCGGCGACAAGGTGGAAGCCGGCGTCAATGCAGACATTAAGCCCGGTAACGCACTGCCGTTGAGCGCGATTCCGGTTGGTACCATGGTACACAACGTGGAACTTTACCCCGGTCGCGGCGGTCAGCTTGCCCGCGCAGCCGGTAACGCGGCACAGCTCATGGCAAAGGAAGGCCCCTACGCTTTGTTGAGACTTCCCTCCGGTGAGCTTCGCAATGTGCCCGCAGAGTGCATGGCAACCGTCGGCACTGTCGGCAACGCAGACCATGAAAATGTGAAAATCGGTAAAGCAGGCCGTACCCGTCACCTCGGTGTTCGCCCGACTGTTCGCGGCTCGGTTATGAACCCGAATGACCACCCGCACGGCGGTGGTGAAGGTAAAGCGCCTGTCGGCCGTCCCGGTCCCTGCACACCGTGGGGCAAACCCGCACTCGGCTATAAGACCAGAGCGAAGAAGAACCGTTCCGATAAGTTTATCGTAAGACGTCGTAACGCGAAATAAGTCGAAAGGAGTGTAGAGTATGAGCAGAAGTGTTAAAAAAGGACCTTACGTTGCACCGAAGCTGTTAGCAAGAGTGCAGCAGATGAATGAAAACGGCGAGAAAATCGTCTTGAAAACCTGGAGCCGCAGCTCGACTATATTCCCGGACTTTGTCGGTCATACGTTTGCCGTCCATGACGGGCGCAAGCATGTTCCGGTTTACGTTACGGAGGATATGGTAGGCCACAAGCTCGGCGAATTTGCGCCGACCAGAACCTTTAAAGGCCATGCCGGTTCCAAAACTTCCAACAACGGTAAATAAGCAGCAAAGGAGTGTATAACGAATGGAAGCAACTGCAAAAGTGACCCATGTACGCATTGCACCCCGTAAGGTGCAAATCGTGCTGGACCTCATCAGAAACAAGCCTTGCGACGAGGCGATGGCAATCCTCAAGTACACACCGAAGGCTGCGTGTGAACCGCTTGGAAAGCTGTTAAAATCCGCAATGGCAAACGCTGAAATGAAAGATATGGATACAACGCGTCTGTATGTCGCAGAGTGCCGTGTCGACCAGGGCCCGACCTTAAAGCGCATCCGTCCGAGAGCGCAGGGCAGAGCGTACAGAATCAACAAAAAGACTTCGCACATCAGTATTGTGCTCAAAGAAGCAGAATAAGCGAGGAGGAGGTAAAACTATGGGTCAGAAAGTAAATCCCACCGGTCTTCGTATCGGTGTCATTAAAGACTGGGATTCCCGCTGGTATGCCAGCAAAAAGGACTTCGGCGACACGCTTGTCTCCGACAATCAGCTCCGTAAATATCTCCTCGAAACCCTCGCGCCCGCAGGCGTTCCGAAGGTAGAAATCGAAAGAGATGCCAAAAGAGTCCGCATCAACATTCACTGCGCAAAACCCGGTATGGTTATCGGCAAAGGCGGCGCAGAGATTGAAAAACTCAAAGAAACTTGCAAAAAGAAACTCGGCGGTGACAAGGATGTTTACATCAACATCGTCGAAATCAAACAGCCGGACCTCAATGCACAGCTCGTTGCGGAGAACATCGCTTCGCAGTTGGAGCGCCGCATTTCGTTCCGCCGCGCGCTCAAACAGAGCATCGGCAGAACCATGAAGCTCGGTGCAAAAGGTATCAAAACACAGGTCAGCGGCCGGTTGGGCGGCGCGGAAATCGCGCGTTCCGAACACTATCATGAGGGCACCATTCCGCTGCAAACCATCCGTGCCGACATCGACTACGGCTTTGCCGAGGCAAAGACAACCTACGGTCGTATCGGCGTAAAGGTTTGGATTTACAAAGGCGAAGTGCTCCATGACAACCGCAAGCCTCAGAAGGAAGGAGGCACAAAATAATGTTACTGCCGAAAAGAGTAAAATACCGCAGAGTCCACAGAGGTCGTCTGACCGGTAAAGCGACAAGAGGCAATAAGGTCACCTATGGTGATTACGGTCTTGTGTCTCTGGAACCGGCTTGGATTACTTCCAACCAAATCGAAGCCGCTCGTATCGCCATGACGCGTTACATTAAGCGTGGCGGTCAGGTTTGGATTAAAATTTTCCCGGATAAGCCGATTACCGAAAAACCGGCTGAAACCCGCATGGGTTCCGGTAAAGGTTCGCCCGAATACTGGGTGGCCGTTGTGAAACCCGGCAGAGTGATGTTTGAAATTGCAGGCGTTCCCGAAGAGACTGCGCGCGAGGCTATGCGTCTTGCCGCGAACAAGCTCCCGGTCAAATGCAAGTTCGTCACCAAGGCACAGCAGGAAGAGGAAGGTGAGCAAGCATGAAAGCAAGTGAAATCAGAAAACTTTCCCCCTCGGAGTTGGATGCTAAACTCTTGGAGTTAAAGGATGAGCTTTTCAAACTGCGCTTCCAGCAGGCCATCAACCAACTCGACAATCCGATGCGTATTAACGCCGTCAAAAAGGATATCGCCAGAGTGAAAACCGTTATCCGCGATATTGAGCTGCACGGCGCGCAGTCGTAAGGAAAGGGAGGGTATTTAGATGAGCGAAAGAAACCTCAGAAAAACACAGGTCGGTCTTGTAACCAGCGATAAAATGGACAAAACTGTCGTGGTTTCCATCAAAGACAGAGTTCAGCACCCGCTTTACAAGAAGATTGTGAACCGCACGGTAAAAATCAAAGCCCATGACGAAAAGAACGAGTGCGGCGTCGGCGATAAAGTCCTCGTCATGGAAACCCGCCCCCTCTCGAAAGATAAGAGATGGCGCGTAGTCGAAATCATTGAGAAAGCGAAATAATTTCTAAGGAGGCTATTACTGTGATTCAACAACAGACTTACCTCAAAGTAGCCGACAACACCGGCGCGAAGGAAATTATGTGCATTCGCGTTCTCGGCGGTTCCGGCAGAAGGTATGCAAATATCGGCGACGTGATTGTTGCTTCGGTTAAGAAGGCAGCACCCGGCGGCGTTGTCAAAAAAGGCGACGTTGTCAAAGCGGTCGTCGTTCGTTCGGCAAGCGGTGTGCGCAGAGACGACGGTACTTACATCCGTTTCGATGAAAACGCAGCCGTATTGATTAAAGAAGACAAAAACCCCAGAGGCACCCGTATCTTTGGGCCGGTTGCAAGAGAGCTTCGTGATAAAGATTATATGAAGATTCTTTCTCTTGCTCCCGAAGTACTGTAAACGGAGGTGCAGTCAGAATGAATAAGGTTCATGTAAAAACCGGCGATACCGTCGTTGTCATCAACGGCAAAAATCGCGGCAAACAGGGCAAGGTTATGCAGGTTGCACCCGCCGAAGGCAAGGTTATTGTGGAAGGCGTTAACGTGGTCACCAAGCATGTGAAACCCCGCAAAATGGGCGAAGCAGGCGGCCTTGTAAAAGCCGAAAGCGCATTGTATGCAGATAAGGTTCAACTTATTTGCCCGAAATGCGGCAAGGCAACAAGAGTCGGCCACGAAGGCACCGGCAAAGACAAAAAACGCGTTTGCAAAAAATGCGGCGCAAAATTTGAATAAGGGAGGGACATAACACATGGCAGCAAGAATGAAAGAAAAGTATCTCGCTGAGGTTGCTCCGGCACTTCAAAAGAAATTCGGCTACAAGAGCGTTATGCAAATCCCGAAGCTCGACAAAATCGTCATCAATGTCGGTTGCGGCGAGGCGAGAGATAATTCCAAGGTCATCGACGCAATCACCAAGGATTTGGCACAGATTACCGGTCAGAAGCCCATCCCCTGCAAGGCGAAGAAATCCGTTGCGAACTTCAAACTGCGTGAGGGTATGACCATCGGTGTAAAAGTAACGCTGCGCGGCGAGAGAATGTATGAATTCCTTGACAGATTCTTCAATCTCGCGCTTCCCCGTGTGCGCGACTTCCGCGGGATCAACCCGAACTCCTTCGACGGCAGAGGCAACTACTCCATGGGTATCAAAGAGCAGTTGATTTTCCCCGAAATCGAGTACGACAAGATTGACGCGGTTCGCGGTATGGACATTTGCTTCGTTACCACAGCCAATACAGACGAAGAAGCCAGAGAGTTACTGACTCTCATGGGCGCACCGTTTGCGAGATAAGGAGGGATTACAGTGGCCAAAACTTCTATGAAAGTCAAACAGGCAAGACCTGCCAAGTATTCGACAAGAGCTTACAACAGATGCAAAATCTGCGGCCGCCCGCATGCTTATCTGCGCAAATACGGTGTTTGCCGTATCTGCTTCAGAGAATTGGCACACAAGGGTGAAATTCCCGGCGTGAAGAAAGCAAGCTGGTAAGAAAGCAATTGCAAAGGAGGCAAAAGTATGCAAATTACTGATTCCATCGGTGATATGCTCACCAGAATCCGCAACGCGAGTTCTGCAAAGCATGACACGGTGAAAGTTCCCGCATCCAACATGAAGAAAGCAATTGCGCAGATTCTTGTGGACGAGGGCTATATCAAGAGTTTCAAAGTGGAAGAAGACGGCAAGCAGGGTATGATTGAAATCGAGCTGAAATACGGCGCGAACAAGGCTCCGGTCATCACCGGCCTTCGCAGAGTTTCCAAGCCCGGTCTTCGCATCTATACCAACTGCGAGGATATGCCGAAGGTGATGAAGGGTCTCGGTGTTGCGATTCTTTCCACTTCCAAAGGCGTTATGACTGACAGAGAAGCCCGCAAAGCCAATGTCGGCGGCGAGGTTCTCGCATATATCTGGTAAGGAGGTTACAGTATGTCCAGAATCGGCAGACAGCCCATCGCTGTTCCCGCAGGCGTCGATGTGAAAATCGACGGCAGTACTGTTACCGTGAAGGGTCCGAAAGGCACGCTTACCAGAACAGTACACAACAATATGCATGTCGAGATGGCGGACGGCGCAATCGTCGTCACCCGTCCCGATGACAGCAATCTCAACAAATCCCTGCACGGTTTGACCCGTACATTGCTTCACAATATGGTCGTCGGCGTGACCGAGGGCTTCAAAAAGGAATTGGAAGTCAACGGCGTCGGTTACCGTGTGGCAAAGCAGGGCAAGGATTTGGTCATGAACATCGGTTTCTCGCATCAGGTAACGATGACCGAGCCCGAAGGCATTACCATTGATGTTCCCGCGCCCAACAAAATCATCATTTCCGGTGCTGACAAGCAGAAAGTCGGCCAGTTTGCGGCAGAAGTACGCGAAAAGCGTCCGCCCGAACCCTACAAGGGCAAAGGCATCAAATATGCCGAAGAGCATATCCGCCGCAAAGAAGGTAAAGCCGGTAAAGGTAAATAATGGAAGGAGTGAAATTCAGTGGTTAACAGACCTGACAGCAAAAAGGCGAGACAAAAACGCCATAAAAGAGTCCGTGCAAAAGTTTCCGGCACCGCAGCGTGCCCGCGTCTTGATGTTTTCCGTTCACTCCAGCATATTTATGCGCAGTTGATCGACGACGTTGCAGGTGTCACCCTTGTGTCGGCATCTACAACCGAGAAAGACTTCAAAGACTACGGCGGGAACAAAGACGCCGCGCGCGCAGTCGGCAAATTGCTCGCAGAAAGAGCCGCCGAAAAGAACATCAAAGACGTTGTCTTTGACAGAGGCGGTTATGTATATCACGGCAGAGTGGAAGCACTCGCCGAAGGTGCCCGTGAGGGCGGCCTGAACTTCTAAGAAAGGAGAAATGACAATGGCTACAAAAATCGACGCATCTACCCTTGAACTCGAAGAAAGAGTCGTTGCGATTAACCGTGTTTCCAAAACCGTTAAGGGCGGCCGTATCATGAAATTCTCCGCTTTGGTAGTTGTAGGCAACGGAAACGGCATTGTGGGCTTCGGTCTCGGCAAATCGGGCGAAGTTCCGGATGCAATCCGCAAGGGCATTGAAAACGCGAAAAAGAACCTGATTGAGGTTTCTCTGAAAGGGACCACAATCCCCCACGAAATTGTCGGCAAATACGGCGCAGGCGTGGTTTTGATGAAACCCGCCGCCCCCGGTACCGGCGTTATCGCCGGCGGCCCGGTTCGTGCAGTTGTTGAAACCGTCGGCATTAAGGACATCCGTTCCAAGGCGCTTCGTTCCAACAACCCCTGCAATGTTGTGAGAGCCACCATCGACGGGCTTTCCAAGCTTCGCAACGCGGACGAGGTTGCTGCAATTCGCGGCAAATCCGTCAAAGAGATTTTAGATTAAGGAGGGGCACAAATGGCAAACGTAACCGTTACACTGAAAAAGAGCCTCATCGGCAGCAAAAAAGATCAGATTGCCACCGCCCATGCACTTGGTCTTAAGAAAATCGGGGACAAGGCTACCCAGCCCGACAACCCGCAAACGCAAGGTAAGATTAAGAAGATTGCTCATCTTATCGAGGTAACGAAAGCTTAAGGAGGTGCGAATATGAAATTGCACGAACTGTCTCCCGCGGAAGGCTCCAAAAAGAGCGTAAAGCGCATCGGCAGAGGCGCCGGCTCCGGCCAGGGCAAAACCGCAGGCAAAGGGCATAAAGGTCAAAAGGCACGCGCAGGCAGAGGCATGCGCCCCGGCTTTGAAGGCGGTCAGATGCCGTTACAAAGACGTATCCCCAAGAGAGGGTTTAACAACATTTTCGCGAAGGAAATCGCCGCAGTGAATGTTTCCGCTCTTGACAAGGCGTTTGAAGACGGCGCAACCGTTACGGTTGACGCGCTTATCGAAAAAGGGCTTATTAAAAAGGCGCTGGATGGCGTAAAAGTATTAGGCAATGGCGAAATCAGCAAAAAGCTTACTGTGCAGGTTAACAGCTTTTCCGATTCGGCAAAGCAGAAAATCGAAGCAGCCGGCGGAAAGGCTGAGGTGATTTGATAATGTTTCAAACATTTATCAACGCTTGGAAAATCGCCGATTTGCGTAAAAAGCTGCTGTATACGGCTTTTATCGTATTGATTTTCCGCATCGGCGCCGCGCTTCCCGTTCCGTTTGTGGACATTGCGGAAGGCTTGATTACCGATGCAAACGCCAACAACTTTATGACATATCTCAGCATGATGACCGGTGATGCGTTTAACTACGGTACGCTGTTCGCAATGTCGATTACGCCGTACATCAACGCGTCCATCATCATTCAGCTGTTGACTGTCGCAATTCCGCCGCTGGAAAAGCTGGCCAAAGAAGGCGAAGAGGGCAGAAAGAAAATTTCTTCCATCACCCGCTACACGGCAATCGGTTTGGCGGCACTGCAAAGCACGGCATATTACTTCTATATCCGTGCACAGGGCTATCTCACCGTAGCCGCCTCCGGTGCAAAATACACCGGTTTCTGGGCAGTGTTCCAGGCATTGGTCATTATTCTTTGCTATACCGCAGGCGCTGCACTGTTGATGTGGCTCGGCGAGCAGATTAACGACAAGGGCATCGGCAACGGCATTTCAATTATCTTGTTTGCCGGTATCGTTTCCCGTATGCCCACCACGCTGTATTCCCTTTACAGCTATATGGACCGCGGCGGTGCGTATTTCGCGCTCATCCCGATTGCATTCATCAGCATGATTTTGATGATTGCCTACATCGTTTGGATGGACAACGCCGAGCGTCGCATTCCCGTGCAGTATGCCAAGCGCGTGGTCGGCCGCAAAATGTACGGCGGGCAGAATACCCACATTCCGATTAAGGTTAATATGTGCGGCGTTCTTCCCATCATCTTTGCGTCCTCCATTCTTTCCTTACCGCCGACCATTCAAATGTTTGTCACGGTAAAAGAGGGTGGCTTCTGGGAAGGCTTCTTTAACATCTTCCAGACGGACCATTGGGCATATGCATTGATGTATTTTGTACTGATTATTTTCTTTGCCTATTTCTATGCGGCAATTCAGTACAATCCCATTGAAATGGCAAACAACATCCGCAGAAACAGCGGTGCGATCCCGGGCATTCGTCCCGGCAAGCCCACTTCTGACTATATCACAAAGATTTTGTCAAGAATAACATTGCTTGGTGCATTGCTGATTTCGGTTGTCGCGCTGTTCCCGATTCTGTTCTCGCAGATTACCGCGCTGTTTGACAAGCAGGTCAATCTGTCCTTGGGCGGCACATCTATCATCATTATGGTCGGTGTTGCACTCGAAACCGTGAAACAGCTCGAAAGCCAGATGATGATGCGTCATTACAAGGGCTTCTTAGATTAAGCAAAAGGAGGAAACTTTATGAACCTGATTTTACTCGGCGCGCCGGGTGCGGGCAAAGGCACACAGGCTGAAAAAATCTGTGAAAAGCTCTCGATTCCCGCAATCTCGACGGGCAATATGCTCCGCGAAGCTATGGCAAACGGAACCGAAATGGGGCTTAAAGCGAAATCCTTTATCGATGCCGGCAAGCTCGTCCCCGACGAGGTTGTCATCGGCATCATCGACGAGAGACTGAAACAGGATGACTGCAAAAACGGTTTCATCCTCGACGGTTTCCCGCGGACCATTCCGCAGGCAGAGGCGCTCGACGAAATGGGCGTTCGCATTGATAAGGTCATTGACATTGAAGTGCCGGACGAAAAAATCGCAGCACGGCTTTCGGGCAGACGCGTTTGCCTGAAATGCGGCGCGACCTATCACACCGAGTTCAAAAAGCCGAAAACAGAGGGCATCTGTGACGCTTGCGGCGATACACTCGTCCAGAGAAAGGACGATATGCCCGAAACCGTGCTCGACCGCTTAAAGACCTATCATGAGCAGACCGAGCCGTTGAAGGGCTACTACGAGAAGAAGGGCATTCTTCGCGTGGTGGAAGGGCAGGAGGAGGTTGCCGATACAACCGCTCTGACCTTCAAAGCATTGGAGGATTAAGCATGATAGTGCTGAAAACCGCCCGAGAAATCGAGCTTATGAGAAAGGCTTGTATCATTTCGGCGGAGGCATTACAGTTGGCAGGGGAAGCTGTCAAGCCGGGTGTCACCACCTATGAAATTGACAAAATTGCGTACGATTACATCAAGAAGCAAGGCGCCGAGCCGAACTTCCTGCATTTGTACGGTTTCCCTGCCACGGCATGCATTTCCATAAATGACGAGGTCATTCACGGAATTCCGAGCAAAAAGCGTGTCATCAAAGAGGGCGACATCGTCAGCATTGACCTTGGCGCCAAGGTGGACGGTTATAACGGCGACAATGCTGCTACTTTCGCCGCCGGGAACATTTCCGACGCGGCGAAGCGGCTGTGCGACACGACCGAGGAGAGCCTGTATAAAGGCATCGAAAAGGCGGTCGCAGGCGGCAGAATCGGCGACATAGCCTCTGCGGTGCAAACGCATTGCGAGGAACGCGGCTACGGTGTTGTGCGCGAATACACAGGGCACGGCGTCGGCGCCAAGCTCCATGAAGACCCCAGCGTACCGAATTTCGGCACACCGGGACGCGGTGTGCGCCTGTTGCCGGGTATGGTGATTGCGATTGAACCCATGATTACCGAGGGGGACAAAGCAATCCGTCAAATGCCCGACGGTTGGACTGTAAAAACCCGTGACGGGAAGCTCGCAGCGCATTTTGAGCATACGGTTGCGATTACTGCAAACGGTCCGCAAATTCTGACTAAAATCAGATAAAGGCGGTTTTGTATGGAATGGGCAATCGGTACGGTTGTGTACGCCTTGTGCGGACGCGACTGCGGCAAAGCAATGTGCGTGGTCGGCAAAAGCGAAACGCGCGTGTTCGTCTGCGACGGGAAAGAGCGAAGGCTACAAAAGCCCAAGCCCAAAAACCCGAAGCATATCAGAAAAACCGAGCACACGCTCACAGAAGCGCAAATGCGGTCTGACCGGGCAATCAAACAAGCGTTAAAGTCTTTTTCGGAGGTTTGAGTTTATGTCAAAGCAGGATATGATAGAAATTGAAGGTACGGTCGTTGAGGCACTGCCGAACGCACAGTTTCAGGTGGAGCTTGAAAACGGTCACCAAATTTTAGCCCATATTTCCGGTAAGTTGCGTATGAATTTCATCCGCATTCTGCCGGGCGACAAAGTGACGGTCGAAATGTCGCCATATGACCTCACGCGCGGGCGCATTACATGGCGAACCAAATAAGCAACAGGTTTAGTTCTTGATTTTTAAGAAGGAGGTATTCCCATATGAAAGTCAGACCTTCTGTCAAAAAAATTTGCGAAAAGTGCAAAATTATTAAACGCAAGGGCAAAGTTATGGTCATTTGCGAAAATCCGAAGCACAAACAGCGTCAGGGCTGATCTCCCTGCCGCGCGCTCGAATATCGTTGTTAAAGATCTAAACAACGATATTGCGCTTTCGCAAACGGAAATTTCATTGGTAAAATTTACCGCATCATAATGGAGGTGCAAAGTTAAATGGCACGTATTTCAGGTGTTGATTTACCGAGAGACAAGAGAGTCGAAATCGGCCTCACTTACATCTACGGTATCGGCAGAAAAACGGCAAGCGATATTATTGCCGCAACTGGTGTAAATCCCGACACACGTGTAAAGGATTTGACCGAAGAAGATGTAGCAAAGCTTCGTGAATACATTGAGCACAACGTTAAGGTTGAGGGTGACCTTCGCCGCGACGTCGCGTTCGACATTAAGCGCTTGATTGAAATCGGCAGCTATCGCGGAACCCGTCACAGAAAGGGTCTTCCCGTTCGCGGCCAGACTTCGAAGAACAACGCGCGTACCCGTAAAGGTCCGAAGAAGACCATCGCAAATAAGAAGAAATAAGGGAGGGTGTATTCAATGGCTACCGCAAAAAAAGGCACGGCGACTCGCCGTCGTCGTGAACGCAAAAATATCGAAAAAGGTGCAGCACATATTCAATCCACCTTCAACAACACCATTGTCACGATTACCGATGTGCAGGGCAACGCTGTTTCGTGGGCTTCTGCCGGCGAAATGGGGTTCAGAGGCTCCAAAAAGTCTACGCCGTTCGCAGCGCAGACTGCCGCGGAAACCGCCGCAAAAATTGCAATTGACCACGGTATGAAAACGGTGGAAGTTTATGTCAAGGGCCCGGGTTCGGGGCGTGAAGCCGCAATCCGTGCGTTGCAGACCGCCGGTTTGGATGTAACGATGATTAAAGACGTTACCCCCATTCCCCACAACGGCTGCCGCCCGCCCAAGAGAAGAAGAGTGTAAGTTTTTGGAGGTGTAATTTATGGCAAGATATACAGGTGCGGTTTGCAAAATTTGCCGCCGTGAGGGCAAGAAGCTCTTTTTAAAGGGTGACCGTTGCTACACCGGTAAATGTGCATTTGAACGCCGCAGCTATGCGCCGGGCCAACACGGCCAGGGCCGCAAAAAGACTTCCGAATACGGTATGCAGCTTCGTGCGAAGCAGCAGGCTCGCCGTTATTACGGGATTCAGGAAGGGCAGTTCCACAAGTATTTCCTGATGGCGGAACGCAAACAGGGTATGACCGGTGAAAACCTGCTTCGCATTTGCGAAAGCAGACTCGATAACGTCGCTTACCTTCTGGGCTGGGCTTCGTCCCGCGCAGAGGCAAGACAGCTCACCACCCACGGTCACTATCTCGTCAACGGCAAAAAGGTGGACATTCCGTCT
>JBJEPU010000189.1:0-5689 GCA_051881395.1 Candidatus Fimenecus sp. | reverse complement strand
ACGGGGGAAGTGTGCTACAATAAAAAGAAAATTGATGGCAAAAAGGAGTCTTTTTTGATGGAATATACATTTTCCGACCGCGTTTCGGCGTTACAGCCGTCGGCAATTCGTGAGATTTTGAAAGCTACGGCAGACCCCGACATCATTCCCTTTGCGGCAGGCAATCCCGACACGGCGGCATTCCCCGTGGACGAGGTGCGCGAAATCTCTGCACGGATATTAAAAGAAAACCCGATTACCGCCCTGCAATACGGCGTGACCGAAGGCTATACGCCGTTACGGGAGCGCGTTTCAGCGTATATGAAAGAAAAGCACAACATCGGCCGCGAGTTTGACAGCCTGATTATCACTTCAGGTGCAACGCAGGTGATGGATTTGGCAACCAAATCCCTGTGCAATTTCGGGGATATTATCATTTGCGAAACGCCGTCGTTTATCGGCTCGTTAAACTGCTTCCGTTCCTACGGCGTGTCTTTGCGCGGCGTGCCCGTCGAGGCGGACGGTATGAATATGGAGATTTTGGAGCAAAAACTCAAAGAAAACAAAAATGTCCGTTTCATTTATACCATTCCGAACTTCCAAAATCCCTCGGGCGCTACGATGTCGCTTGCCAAACGCAAACGGTTGTATGCACTTGCAAAACAGTACGGCGTTTTGATTTTGGAGGACAACCCTTACGGCGATTTGCGCGTGGCAGGGGAACATATTCCGCCGATTAAGAGTTTCGACGAAGACGGTATTGTGATTTATGCGGGTTCCTTCTCCAAGGTGTTTGCACCCGGCGTGCGCGTGGCATTTACGGTTGCGCCCGCCCCGATTGTCTCCAAAATGACCGTCTGCAAGCAGGGGCAGGATGTGCACACGCCTGTGTTCAACCAAATGCTGGTGGACGAATGGATGAAAACCACCGATTTTGAGGCGCATATCGACAAAATCCGCGCGATTTACCGCCGCAAACTCAATTTGATGTGCGATTTGATTGACGAAAAATTGGGCGATTTCGTGCAGTATGTTCGTCCCGAGGGCGGTATGTTCGTTTGGTGCGAACTGCCCGCGCGCGTCAATATGATGGATTTTTGCAAAAAAGCGGTAGAAAATAAAGTTGCAGTGGTGCCGGGCAGTGCGTTCACCGTCGAGCCCGAGGAAACCACCAACTGTATTCGTATGAACTTCACCACGCCTGCTGACGAACGCATCGTTGCAGGTATGGAAATCCTCGGGAAGCTGAAAGATGAAGTATAATTTATCGGACTTAAATACCGTTCGCGCCGTGCTTTCACGCCACGGATTTTCGTTTTCGAAAGCCTTGGGGCAGAACTTTTTGATTGACAGCACCGTCTGCCCGCGTATGGCAGAGGCGGCAGTACGCTCGCCCGAGGACGGCGTGCTTGAAATCGGGCCGGGCATCGGCGTTTTGACCGCGCAGTTGGGGCTTCGCGCCAAAAAGGTTGTTGCCGTGGAACTCGACAAGCGGCTGTTGCCCGTTCTCGAAGAAACGCTCGGCGAATTTGACAATGTCGAAGTGGTGAACGGCGATGTGCTGAAACTCGATTTGGCAAGTCTCTTACAGGAAAAATTCGCCGACTGCAAGCGCGTGTCAGTCTGTGCGAATTTGCCGTATTATATTACTTCGCCTGTGATTATGCGGCTTTTAGAAGAGCGCTTGCCGTTGTCGCAAATCGTTGTGATGGTGCAAAAAGAGGCGGCAGAACGCCTTTGTGCCGCCGTCGGCACACGAGAAGCAGGGGCGGTGACGGTCGCCGTGCAGTATTACGCCGAAGCCGAACAACTGTTTTCAGTGGGCAGAAATTGCTTTGTGCCAAGCCCGAATGTGGATAGTGCCGTGATGCGCCTTGCGGTGCGTGAACAGCCCGAATTTTCGGTGAAAGATGAAAAGTTCTTTTTCAAAATGGTGAAAGCCGCGTTTGCCCAGCGCCGCAAAACCGCGCAAAACGGGATTTCGGCAGGGCTAGGACTTCCGAAAGAACAGATAGCAGAAGCGTTAGAAAACATCGGCTTGCCAAAAGACATTCGTGCCGAAAAAATGACGATGAAAGACCTGTCAGCACTTGCCGACAGCTTATGTGTGTAAACAAACCGTAAAAGGGGACAGTCCCCTTTTTACGGTCACAGGATAAAGGAGCGTTTAAAATGTATTCTTATAGAACCCGTGGGACTTGCTCCCAACAAATTGATGTGGAATTGGACGGCGATATTATTAAATCCGTTCGCTTTTACGGCGGCTGTAACGGCAACTTGCAGGGCATTTCCGCCATCGTTGTCGGCAAAACCGTAGACGAGGTTGCAAAAGCATTTGAGGGCATTCGGTGCGGTATGCGCCCGACTTCTTGTCCCGACCAGCTTGTCAAAGCCTTGCGTGCCGCACAACAGGCGCAGGAACAGGCGTAAATGCAAAAAGGTAGCTGTGCTGTATTTTTGAAAATCAAATGCCCGTGCAAAGTTTTATACGATGCATGGGCGTTTTGCTTTTCTGAATTCTTGCAAATCCCGTCGAAATATGGTATGATTACAACCGCACGAAACAGGATATACATTTCGATATAGGAGAAACCGATGAAACAACGACTGATTGCGGCAGGCTTACTTTTGGTGATGCTGTTTTCCCTTGCCGCGTGCGGCGGCAACACCGCCGAAGAGGAAACCGACAGCGCCGTATACGGCGACACCACGCGCCCCGCGGGCGGGGTGTATGCCGACGGCACAAACGCCCCCTCAACCGAGCCTGTGGCAAAATCCGATTTGATTACCGTAACCGTGCCCGAGGGCTATACGCTTCTGCGGCTTTCGTGGCTGTTGGAGGAAAAAGGCATTTGCACGAGTGCCGCATTCGTCGAAGCGGCACAAAACTATGACCTGTCGCAGAACACACTGCTTGCCGATGTGCAAAAGGCGGAAAATGTCTGTTTCCCGTTAGAGGGCTATTTGTTCCCCGCCACCTATGAATTCAAAAAGAATACAGACGCAAAAGCCGTGCTTGACAAAATGGTGGCGACCGCCGCCTCTCGCTTTACGCAGGAAATGCGCGATAAGGCGAAGGTGATGGGCTACACTTGGCATGAGGTTTTGACGGTCGCGTCGATTATCGAAAAAGAGGCCTGCACCGCCGAACAGCGTACCTTAATTGCCTCGGTGCTTTACAACCGCTTAAAGGCGGGTATGCAGCTGCAATGTGATGTCACCAAGAAATATTGCACGGGTGTCATTCAAGAATATTACCCCGACAAAATCGACCATTACAAATACTATTATAACACCTACCGTTGCAAGGGACTGCCCGCAGGGCCGATTTGCAACCCCGGTATGGCATCGGTGAACGCGGCGTTAAATCCCGACCAAACCGATTATTTATATTTTGTTATTTCGACAGAGCCGCCGTATGAATCGCGTTTCGCGGCGACATATGAAGAGCATCAAAAAAATTGCAAAGAAATGGGCTATTAAGCCGAACGGATTTCGAAATTGCCGCCGCAACCGCGTGTTGACAACTGCGGTTGCGGCATTTTTTTACACTTGCAACCGAAATGCCCTTGCAAACCGCCCGAAAATCTCGTATAATCAAGTTAATACAAAACAGAGGTGATTTGTTTGAATATTGAAATCGCAAACCGCTTGGTAGAACTTCGGAAATCTCACGGCTATTCGCAAGAGGCGCTTGCCGCCAAGCTCGGCATCAGCCGCCAAGCCATTTCCAAATGGGAGCGTGCAGAAGCCTCGCCCGATACAGATAATTTAATGGCGCTCGCCGAGCTGTACGGCACAACGCTCGACGCACTTGTCAATACCGAAAATGACCAATACATTTTAGGGGACGCCCCGTCTAACGATGCAGAATCGGCGCAAGAGGTACCCGCGCCCGAAAAACTGCCGAAAACCGAATTGCAGAAAAAAGGCATAAAACTTTTAAAATTTCCCTTTCCGCTGTTTGTGGTGCTTGTATTCGTGGTGCTCGGCTTCGCCTTGCACGTTTGGCACCCCGCGTGGCTTTTGTTTTTGCTGATTCCGATTTATTACCATTTTGCAGGCGCGCTCACCGTGCGCAAAAAGAAGGCAAGACTGCTCGCTATGCCTGTTCCCGAGGTCATTGTGCTTCTGTATTTAATTTGCGGATTTTTCTTTTACCTTTGGAGTACGGCTTGGGTGCTGTTTTTGGCCATTCCGCTGTATTATTGGCTGGTGGGGTGCTTTTATAAAGAAAAAACGCCGCTGGAAAACGAACTGTAAACGCATCTGTAAAAAAACGGGCTGTTCTTGATTTTCAAGGATTGCCCGTTCATTTTTTGTCTGCTTTTTTGTTTTTTTGGCAAGATAATATAGCATTCTGTTGCCTGTTGTGCTACAATACCTTTTAACGATGAAAAACGGAGGAATAACCATGTATTGTGTCAGGAAAATTACGGAGGATATTTATTCTGTCGGTGGCAGTGACCGCAGACTTTCTCTGTTTGAAAATATGTATCCCATTCCGAACGGCGTAACCTATAACGCCTATTTTATAGACGATGAAAAAACCGTCGTGGTGGATACCGTGGATAAGGCTGTGGGCGATTTGTTTTTTGAAAATGTCGAGCATTTGCTCGGCGGCAGAGCGCTCGATTATGTGGTGGTCAACCATATGGAGCCCGACCATTGCGCCACCTTGGGCGCGCTGTGCGAAAAGCATCCGGAAACCAAAATCATTTGCAGTGCGAAAGCCGCGGGGTTGATTGCGCAGTTTTTCGATGCGGATTTGCAGGACAGAATTGAACAGAAAAAAGAGGGTGAAACGCTCGAACTTGGGCGCCACGCCTTGACCTTTTATGCCGCGCCGATGGTGCATTGGCCCGAGGTCACCGTGGCATATGAGAAAACGAGCGGGATTTTGTTTTCTGCCGACGCGTTCGGTACGTTCGGCGCAACCGACGGTTGCCTGTTTGCGGACGAAGCCGACTTCGGCGAAGCGGAATATGCAGAAGCACGCCGCTACTATGCAAATATCGTCGGCAAATACGGCGCGCAGACCACGGCGTTGCTTAAAAAAGCGGCAGGCTTGGACATCAAAATGCTCTGCCCCTTGCACGGCCCTGTTTGGCGTAAGGATTTTGAGAAATTCATTGAAAAATATCAGCTTTGGGGCACCTATGCCCCCGAGGAACAGGGCGTTTTAATCGCATACGGCTCGGTGTACGGCGGCACGCAAAACGCGGCGGAGATTTTGGCGTCGAAATTGGCAGAAAAGGGCGTCAAAGTCAAGTTGTATGATGTTGCCGTTACGCACCCATCGTATCTCGTTGCCGAGGCGTTCCGTTTCAGCCACATTGTGTTCGCCTCGTCCACCTACAACAACGGCATTTTCACCCCGATGGAAACCTTGCTGTTGGATTTGAAAGCGCATATGCTCAAAAACCGCACGGTCGCACTTGTACAAAACGGCTCGTGGGCGCCGCAAAGCGGCAAGCTGATGCGCGAAATTTTAGACGGCATGCAGAACATCACCGTGTTGGAGGAAACCGTCAACCTGCGCTCGACCGTCAAGGAAAACAATCTTTCGGAAATCGACGCACTGTGTGATGCGCTGTGCGCCACGATGTAAGCACAGAAAATTGGGGTTTGTAGGGGTAAATGCATTACATTTTATGCGTAGGGGTCGGTGAGATTCCCCTGTTAGGGGAAATGTCGCGTAGCGACAAAG
>JBJEPU010000188.1:0-28866 GCA_051881395.1 Candidatus Fimenecus sp. | reverse complement strand
TGGCTGGGGTGGCAGGATTCGAACCTACGAATGCAGCAGTCAAAGTGCTGTGTCTTACCGCTTGACGACACCCCAATATATTAAATTGTATGGCTTTAAAAAGAAAACTCCGCCAAATGCCTTTGTGCTCCGACGGAGTTTTTCTGGGGTGGAATATCGGATTCGAACCGATGGTCTCCAGTGCCACAAACTGGCGCTTTAACCAACTAAGCTAATCCCACCATATGTTTTTCACTTGAATTTGAAAACCCTGCTCAATCTCTCGCGCAAAAGCGCGACGCTTTGAGGGACACCGCTTGGCTTCGCAAATCGTGCATCCTTGTGCTTACGCACTGCGGACTTCGCAGCTAAAAATGATTCACTGAATCATTTTTTAAACGCTGCTCACCCCCTCGGGGTTCGAGTCCCCTTGGAACGAGTGCTTACAATGCAATGTATGATAGTCTCAAATCTCTCGCGCAAAAGTGGCGCGCTGAGAGGGACTCGAACCCCCGACCCTCTGCTTAGAAGGCAGATGCTCTATCCAGCTGAGCTATCAGCGCAAATTTAAGTGCTTGATTATTATATATGCCCCATCGCGGTTTGTCAAGGGAAAAAATACTTTTTTTCGCGGAAAATCCGAATTTTCGGTTGCGATGCAATACAGGAAAGTTTGTATTTTCGGATGTGGAAAAAAATCATTTGTAAATTTGCACCGCCACGCGTAATTTCCCCTTTTTGGTTTCGCGTTCTGTGCCGCAGTAGCGAAATCGACCGTACCCGCGCGCGGAAACAATGCAGTTCGTTTTTAACACAATATCTGCCCGCGTGACGGCACAGCTGTCCACAAAAACGCGCTCGGCACCAATCAGTTTTTGCGCTTCACTGCGCGACAGGCGAAATACCGCCGAAAGCACCGCGTCCAACCGTTCCGACGCGACCACCACGGACTGTGTTTCCGGCTCGGCGGTCAGCGCATTCGGCAGAGCTACGGCCGGCGTGACGCGCACCGTTGTATGCCGCACACGGTCTAAATTCTCCGTCAAAAATGCGGCGATGCTCTCCATGCAAAACACATAGCCGCTGTTGTCAAACAGCAGAATATCCCCTACCCTTTCGCGGCGCAGGCCCAACGCCAAAATACTGCCGAGAAAATCACGGTGCGTGAGTGTTTCGGCAAATTTCGGCGCGGCGGGCGCGATTTTCAACAGAACAAACGGCGCATTTTCAGCGGCTGCACAAGGCTCTGCCGTGCCGAAGCAGGCAACCTTGCGTTCTGCCGACGGATGCCCGCCGAACAGCACGAACGGCGCGCGAATGTTAGCGCTTTGCAAAACGCCTTGCTCGTGCAAATTTAAAAAATCCGAATACACAAGCATTTGCCGTGTTTCGGCGCGGTCGCTAAGTTCCGTAAACCGCTTTTGTAAGGCAATGTCAGTGTCAAGCATGGTTTATCTCCTCTTCGGCTTGGGATTTTCCACGCCGATTGCGCCGAACGAGCGCCGCAATCAGCAAGCCGATACCCACGGCGGGGACGGCAATCAAAATCAGCGTGACAATCAGTTGCATCGGGATATAATCGTAAATCGTGTCGCCGAGTAGGGTGAACAGCACTACGCGCGGCGCAATGCCGAGAAAGGACAGCAGAAGATAGCGCCAAAACGGATACTTACTGCCGCCCAAAAACAGGCTGACAAAGTCAATCGGGAACACGGGCAACAGCCGCATCACGAATACCGAAGCTGCGCCCGCGCGCTTGTTTTGCATTTCCAAAATTTTTTGCCCGCCTTTTTTGCGCGACAAAAAGCGTTGAATGTACTCTCCCCCCAAAAACAGCCCGAACAGATACGAAACAATGACCTCTAACAAAATCCCGCCGAGGTTGACTGCTACTGCCGTAAACGGAGAAAACGCCATACCGACAGAAATATAAAAGAGCGACGCAGGGATTACAAATACCAATCCCTTTAAAATGTATACGCCGAGCACGGTACAAACCGCCGCGGTAGACGAAGCGGCATTCTGCACAAGCGCGCGCACATCCAAATTCGTCAGCGTTTGGTAGTTCAAAAGCACAGCAACAAAAACCGCGGCGCAAACCGCGATTTTCAAACAGAGCCTTACAATTTCTTGCTGTTTTTCGGACATGGGGAACAATCCCTTTCATAAAATCATCTTATTGTATCATACTTTTTGAAAAAATGGGGGAAAAATACAAATTTTTTCCCTTTTATAAAAGATTTGTGATAGAATAGGGTAACGGTAATAATCCGAACCACGGTTTCTCGTGGCGGATTTGCCCTTAAGGAAGAATTCAAAAAACCGAGGGATTTTTTATGCATTACTGTATTGTCGGCGCAGGTGCCGTGGGGTTGAGCGTCGCCGCCGCACTTACCGAAGCGGGCTTTTCGACGGATATTCTTGCGCGCGGGGAAAATCTTGCCGCACTTAAAACGCGCGGCATTCAAATTTTGCACGGAGAAACGGCAAAAAGCGTATTCCCCGTGCGGGCATTCCGTGAAGCGGAATATGAAAACAAGCCCGATGTGATTTTTGTGTCGGTCAAGGGGTATTCTTTGGAGAGTATTTTGCCGCTTCTCGGGCGGATTTCCGACGCGCACACCGTGATCATTCCGCTTTTGAATATTTACGGCACGGGCGCGCGTCTGCAAGAGGCATTGCCCGCACCTCTTGTCACCGATGGCTGTGTGTATATTGCGGCGAGCAGGCCGGCGGCGGGGACGGTCACACGGCAAGGCGATATTTTCAAAATTGTGTTCGGCGTGCGGCAACAAAGTGAATTTCGCCCGGTTTTACGGGAAATTGCCGCCGATTTGAAAACGGCAGGGATTGAACCGTTGCTGTCGGTTTTCGTACAGCGCGACACTTTGAAAAAATATGCCTATGTGTCGCCGATGGCGGCGGCGGGCCTATATTTTGACGCAGACGCGGGCGCATTTCAAAAGGCGGGCGCACCACGCGAAACCTTTGCCGCTCTCATGCGGGAAATCGATGCGTTGGCGCAGGCGATGGGCTGTCCGTTTGATATAGACATTGTTCAAACCAATTTGGATATTCTGGACGCGCTCGCACCGGACGCGTCCACCTCGATGCAACGGGATATTCGGGCGGGGCATCAGAGTGAGCTGGACGGGTTGGTGTTTGAGCCCGTGCGCTTGGGGCGAAAATACGGCGTACCCACCCCGCGATACGCCGAAATTGCCGCAAAATTCGGCTTTAAGTTGTAAAGCCTATTTACTTTACATAAGTTAAAATGATAAAATACAGGAGATTTGGATATGGTGGAAAAATGCTGTATAGCAACCTTTTACGGACATGAATTTGACCCGACCGCACCCACGGCAGATGACTTGTGCATCGAGGATATTGCCCATGCACTGTCATATTTGACGCGGGCAAACGGGCATTTTCGGGCGTTTTATTCCGTGGCGCGCCATTCCATAAACTGCGCAAAAGAAGTAAAGGCGCAGGGCTTTACAGAGGAAACACAGCTCTTGGCGCTCTTGCATGACAGCGCCGAGGCGTACATCGGCGATTTAACGCGTCCGTTGCGGCGGCATATCCCCGCATTTTCGGATTTTGAGCGCAATTTGCAAAAACGGATTTATGAAAAATTTGCCACAACCGATGTCACCGACGAACAGCGCGCGGCTGTGAAAGCGGCGGACGATGCACTGTTGTACCATGAGTTTAAACTGTTTCACGGGGCGGAATTGTCAGAAACGCCGCCCGCACTGCATATCCCGCTTGCACCCGATACGGATTTTCAAGCAACCGAGGCGGAATTTTTGGCGCTGTATCACGAATTGAAGCAGTTTGTGTAATCGGGGGCAGTAACCGAAAAATGTGCTGAACATTGCGTGTCAACATTTACAAATTGTTTAAAAACAAACAACAAAATATGCGAAATCGGCGCATATATTTAGGATTGTCAAAAGGAAAAAGACAAATCCAAACGAAAGAGATGACTTCCCATGGGCCAATAAGGTCCGACTTCACACCGACCCCGTCGGATAAACTTGCAAAAGGGCGGCATAATAAAACAATCGCATTTTCGGAGGTATGTATTATGTTTGAACTTACACGCAGAAATAACAATCGCCATATGAACAGCTATAACCCCTTCCGGGAGATGGAGGATTTTGAAAAACGGTTTTTCCAAGACCCGTTCGGCAGTTTTTTTGAGATGCAGGATTTGGCGGAATTCAAAACCGATGTCACAGACGAAGGCGACAGTTACCTGTTAGAGGCGGATTTGCCCGGATTTGACAAAAAGGACATTCACTTAGATATAAACGGCGACACGCTGACCGTCAGCGCAGAGCGCCACTCGAAGATAGAGGAAAAGGACAAAAAAGACCGTTGCATTCGTATGGAGCGCTCGTACGGCGCGTACAGCCGTCAGTTTGATGTCTCCGGCATTGATGCAGAGCACATCAAAGCCAAATACGAAAACGGCGTTTTGAAATTGACTTTGCCGAAAAAACAAACCGATTTGCCTGCGGCAAAGCATTTGGAAATTGAATAATTACACACAACCGCTGCCGCACCGTGTTTTTTGCGGCGGCGGCTTTTTCGTTTTACAAGTCGAACAGCCGAAAAAATCCTGTTAAGGATTTAACAATTCGGATTGTTTTTTCCAAAAAAATGTGCTACACTTAACATTAAGTTTACAAAAAGCGGATATGCTTATTCAGTTGGTAATTTTTTTGCCCACGGCATAGAGCCCCCGAAAACGCAAACACTGTTTTCAGGGTCTAATAGAACAGGAGGAAACGCTATGGATATGCTGACCGAAATCAAAGCGGCAGAGGAAAAAGCCGCCGCGCAGATTACCGAAGCGAAAGAAGTTGCCGCCAAAGCGGTTGCCGACGCGCAAGCAAGTGCCGAGCAAGAAGCGCAAGCACGCTTTGACGACGCCAAAGAGCAATCGGCGGAAAGTCTTGCAAAGGCGATGGAACAGTCGCTTGCGGAAACCGCGCAAACGCATAAGCAAGCCGACGCGCAAAAAGCAGAGCTTTCTGCGGTGGCTGAAAAAAATCAAGCCGCCTGCGTACAGCAAATTCTTGCCTATTTATAATTTTCACCTTATGTTTCCGAAAGGAGTGAAACAATTTGATTGTCCCGATGAAATTCGTGACGCTCGTTTTGATGCGTGACGACCGGGAGGCGGTTTTGCGTGCACTGCAAAAAACAGACAGCATTATGCTCTGCGAGCAAGAGGGCGCTGTCCGCGCAGGCACGGAAAATGCCGCGGCGCTTCGGCGTATGGAAAAACTGTTGTCGGATTTAAAGCCGTACGCCCCGAAAAAAGGAATGTTTTCGGAAAAACCGCAGGTGGATGCGGGCGCTTTCGAGGTGCCGAGCGCGGCGGATACCCAAACCGCTGACCGCATGGAAGCGTTGCTTGCGCAGATTGACAAAGCCAAAGAACGGCAAAAGCAGTTGTCCGACCGGAAAACCGCCTTGTACCCTTGGGCAGAGCTTTCCGCTTCGGCAGAGGATTTGGCGGACGGCGCTTATACAAACTGCACCTTAGGCTTTGTACCGAAAAAGCAGTTCCCCGACCTTATATCGTTTTGCGAAGAAAGCGGTGCGGCGGTTGAGAAAATTTCCGAAACCGAGCAGAGCGTATATTTGGTGCTTGCTGCGCTGAAAGACGGCACACCGCTTGACCTTGCTACATTCGGCTTTCAAAAATGCACCTTACCGCTTACCGCGGGCACGGTTGCAGACGAACTGCGCCGGATTGCCGCCGAACAAAACGCGTTGCAAAAGCAGTTGGACGAGGACACGGCACAACTAACCGCCCTCACCAACGACAGCCTTGCGCCGCAGGTGCTGTGCGACCATTACCGTGCGGAAAGTGACATTGACGACGCGCCGTTTTTGTCCACCGAGCAAACCGTTCTTTTGTGCGGCTGGGTGCCCGAAAAGCGTGTGGCAGAGGTGGAGCAGACTGTTCGCGCGGTCACAGAAGTTTACGATTTAACCGCGCGCGACCCCATTGATGGCGAAGATGTCCCGACAGAGCTCGAAAACAAAAAGTTGGTTTCGCAGTTTGAGGGCATCACCAATATGTTCAGCGTGCCGAGTTACGGCGGGTACGACCCGAATGCCGTCATGGCGCCGTGGTATTGGTTGATTTTCGGCATGATGATGGGCGACGCGGGCTACGGGCTGATGATGGTCGTGCTCATCTCGATTGTCAAAAAGATTATGAAGCCCAAAGGCGACACGAAAAAGCTCATCAATGTGCTGTTGTATTCGTCAATTACCACCATTCTCTGCGGTGTGCTGTTCGGCAGTTATTTCGGCGAAACCTGGCACCCAATTTTGTTCTCGCCTTTGGAAAATCCCGTGCAAATGCTGATTGTCACCTTAGGGATCGGTGTGGCACATATCTTTACGGGGCTTATCGTGCAAATTGTCAACAGCGTCAAAGCCGGGCATTGGGTTGACGCGATTTGCGACCAGGTTTCGTGGATTTTGGTCATCAGCGGCATTTGTATGATTTTCCTCGCCGCTACGCGTACCGTCGGTATTGTTTTGGCGTGCATCGGCGCGGCGATTATTCTGTTTACCGCGGGGCGCGCAAAAAAAGGCGTTCTCGGCAAAATCACAGGCGGTCTTGTGGGACTGTACGGCATCACCAATTATTTGAGCGACATTCTTTCCTACTCGCGTATTCTCGCATTAAGCCTTGCCACGGGCGTTGTGGGTATGGTGATGAATATGCTCGCGGGTATGATTCAAGGGTCGGTTATTGGCTTTGTGCTCTCGCTCTTGATTTATGTGGTCGGGCATGTTTTCAATCTTGTACTCGGGCTTTTGTCCGCCTATGTGCATGACTGCCGTTTGCAGTACATCGAATTTTACGGCAAGTTTTATGAGGGAAGCGGCAAACTCTTTCAGCCGCTTTCCATCAACCCCAAATATATTCAAATTCAAGAAAACGGAGGAAACTAATTATGTCTGGTATTTCTATTGCAATCATCGGTGCGGCGCTGTGTGCAGCGCTTGCGGGCTGTGGCTCGGCAATCGGCGTTATGGCGGCGGGGAAAGCCGCGGCGGGCGTGGCGTCCGAAAAGCCCGAATTGTTCGGTAAACTGCTTGTTTTACAGGCACTCCCCGGCACGCAGGGTATTTACGGCTTTTTGACCGCCATTCTCATTATGGTGCGCATCGGCGTTTTGGGCGGTACACCCGTGGAACTGAGCATTTCGCAAGGCTGGCAATTCTTCGGCGCGGCAATGCCGATGGCGATTGCGGGTCTTGTTTCGGGTATCTGCCAGGGCAAAGCGGCTGTCGGCGCAATTCATATGACCGGCAAACAGCCCGACGCCTCCGGTAAAGGTATCACCATGACCGCATTGGTGGAAACCTACGCCATTTTGGCTTTGCTTGCATCTATCCTTGTGCTGTTCGGTATTCAGTTATAAGCCCTGTACCGTATTTTGTAACAAAGGAGTAAGCAAGGTATGAGCGCAAGCACAGTGATACAAAAAATTGAAGAAAAAGCCGCAACGCAGTGCGCGGAAATTGCGCGCGACGGCGAGCAAAAAGCGGCGGAAATTTGCGAAAAAATTGCCGAAGACACAAAAAAACGCCTTGCCGATTTACAAGCGCAGACCGCACTGCGCGCAGAGCTGATTTTGCGGGCGGCGGCACAGCAAGCGGCATCGGACAATAAAATTGCGGTGCTCAATCACAAGGCGGCGTTGCTGAAAGACGCACGCGAAGCGGCAAAGGCGCAAATGCTGTCTTTGCCCGACAACGAACGCCGCGCACTTTTGGAAAAATGGATTACCGCAAACTGTGACGGGAATGCCACCGAATTGCATTTCAGCGAACGCGACGCACAGCTGTTTGTCGCCTCGAAAAAGGATTTCGGCAAGAATATCACCATCGGCAGTATTGCCCGCGAGATTGACGGCGGTTTGATTTTATCGACCGAACAGTATGACATAGACCTGTCCTTTGACGCGGTGTTGGATATGATTTTTGAACAGCACGAAGCACAGTTTGCAAACTGCCTGTTTTCCGAAAATGAGGGTAGCGTATGACAGAGTACAATGTCTACGGTAAAAAGTCCTATGCGTATGCTATCGGGCGTATCAGCGGCACGACGCACCGCGTGTTGCGCGCGGAGGAAATGGCGCGTCTTCGTGAGGCGGACAGTGAAACCGCGCAAAAGCTATTGGCGGATTACGGCTACCCTGCCGTGACGGACGGCAAAACCGTTTATGACGCGATTGAAGAAGAAAAAAACGCGGTTTCCGCCTTTGTGCGGGAAATTGCGCCCGATGAGGAGTTAACACAACTGCTGTTTTTTGAAGAGGACGCGCTGAACTTAAAAATCCTGCTGAAAAGCGAAAAACTCGGCAAAGAAGCCGATTTGGACGCGCTTTGCGAGGGTGGATTTCAGAAAGAATTGTTGCGCATCTGCGTCAAAGCCGACGATTACTCGATGCTCGGTGAAACGCTGGAAACGGCGCTTTCGGGGATTGAAAACGAAGAAAATCCCTGCCGTATCAGTTGCCTTGTGGATAACGCGGTATTTTCCTATGCGCTTTCCACGGCGCAAAAGAAAAACTGCCGCCCGCTTGCGGAATTGTTTACCGTATACGGCGAGGGTAAAAACCGCCTGACCGCCCTGCGGCTTCAAAAACTCGGCAAGGATTTGGACGACTATGCGTTTGCCTTTTTGCCTGTCGCAAGACCGACTGAGACGGAACTGCGCAAAACCGAAGCGGAAATCCTCCAAGAGACCGAAAAAGCACTCGACAATGTGCTGACCGATTTGGGCTACGGCGACGGCATCGGCGTCATTGCGCAGTATTATTTCCGCAAAAAAACAGAGGCCGGGGCGCTTCGTCTGCTGTTTGCAGAAAAGCGCGCAGAAGAAAGCCGAGGTGACGCGGTTTGACAGAAGCAAAAATTGCCGCAGTCGGCAAACATGAATCCATATTGCTGTTTTCGGCGGCCGGCGTAAAAACCGTGCCCGCCGACACGAAAGAGGAAGCGTTGCAAGCGGTCAAAAATTTGATTAAAAACGGCGCAGAAGTCATTTTCTTAACCGAAAATTATGCCGCCGCGTTGGAGGAACAACTCCACAGATACCGCGAAAGTGCCTACCCGATTATTTTGCCTGTGCCCGAAAAAAGCGGCCCGACAGGCTACGGGATTGCAAAAATCAATGCCAATATGGAAAAAGCCCTTGGCACGAATATATTTAATAATGAATAAAGGCAGGTGCCGAAATTGACAGATACAAACAAAGCCGGAACCATTCGCAAGGTTGCCGGCCCCCTGATTGTCGCGGACGGTATGCGCGATGTGCAAATGCACGATGTGGTGCGCGTCAGCGAGAAAAAACTGATCGGAGAAGTCATTGAACTGCGTGGGGACAAAGCCTCCATTCAGGTTTACGAAGATACCGCGGGCATCGGCCCCGGCGAGCCTGTATATGTGACGGGTGAGCCGCTCTCCGTCGAGCTTGCCCCCGGGTTGATTGAAAGTATTTACGACGGCATTCAACGCCCGTTGACCGAAATTGCGAAGGCAGAGGGCGACCGCATTTCGCGCGGGGTGGAAGTTCCGAAATTGGACCGCGAGAAAAAATGGACCTTCGTCCCCGTTGCCGCCGTCGGCGACAGCGTTTCGGCGGGCGATGTGCTCGGCACGGTGGAAGAAACCCCCGCGGTAACGCAAAAAATTATGGTGCCCTACGGGGTTTCGGGTACGGTAGAATGGATTTTTGACGGCGAAGCCACGATTTTAGAGCCGATTGCACGCATCAAAGATGCAAAAGGCAATGTGAAAGAATTGCCGATGCTGCAAAAATGGCCCGTTCGCCGCCGCAGACCGTATAAAACCAAAAAAGTCCCGAAAGAGCCGATGGTCACCGGTCAGCGCATTATCGACGCGCTGTTCCCCATTGCCAAAGGCGGCGTGGCGTGCGTGCCCGGTCCGTTCGGTTCGGGCAAAACCGTGGTACAGCATCAGCTTGCCAAATGGTCGGACAGCGACATTATCGTCTACATCGGCTGCGGTGAACGCGGCAACGAAATGACCGATGTTTTAAAGGAATTCCCCGAACTGTTAGACCCGCGCACGGGGTTGCCGCTGATGAAACGCACGGTGTTGATTGCCAACACTTCGGATATGCCCGTTGCCGCGCGTGAAGCGTCGATTTACACCGGCATTACCATTGCGGAATACTTCCGCGATATGGGCTACAAGGTGGCGATTATCGCAGACTCCACCTCCCGTTGGGCAGAGGCGTTGCGTGAAATGAGCGGACGACTCGAAGAAATGCCCGGTGAAGAGGGCTACCCCGCCTACCTTTCCACCCGCCTTGCGGAGTTCTATGAGCGCGCAGGGAATGTGGTCTGCTTAGGGAGTGACAACCGCGAAGGTGCGGTTACCGCCATCGGTGCCGTATCGCCCCCCGGCGGCGACACGAGCGAGCCCGTTTCGCAGGCGACCTTGCGTATCGTCAAGGTATTCTGGGGGTTGAGCGCTGACCTCGCGTATCAGCGCCACTTCCCTGCGATTGATTGGTTGAAGAGTTATTCCCTGTATACGAACACCTTAAACCCGTATTTCAACGACCATATTGATGAAAACTGGTCGCAAAAAATTGACCGCGTGCGTGCACTGTTACAACAGGAGTCGGAACTCAACGAAATTGTCAGCTTGGTCGGTTTTGACTCGCTGGGCGAAAAAGACCGCCTGACCTTGGAGTGCACCCGCAGTATTCGCGAGGACTTCTTACAGCAAAATGCCTTCCGTGAGGTGGACCGCTTCACCCCGCCCGAAAAACAGGCGGAAATGTTAGATATCATCCTCTACTGGTTTGATTTGGCGTCTGCCGCCGTGAAAGACGGTGCATCTTGCACGGACGCCACGCCCGAGGACTTGATGATGCGCATTGCCGCGATGAAATATGAGCCCGAGGACACTTGGGTGGCATTCTACCAAAGCTTGCGTGCAGATTTACAAACCTACTTCCGCACACACGCACAAAAAGGAGGCGACGAATAATGCGTAAGGATTACAAAACCATTAAAGAACTCGTCGGCCCTCTGATGATGGTCGATTGCGTGGAAAATGTGAAGTATGACGAGCTGGTCGAAATTCACGAAAAAGACGGGCGCGTGCGTTTGGGCAAGGTGCTGGAAGCGAAAGACAATGTCGCATTGGTGCAGTTGTTTGAAAGCGCCGACGGCTTGCAGATTTCCGAGTCCAAAGCCCGCTTTTTGGGGCACGGGTTGGAACTTTCCGTCTCTCCCGATATTATCGGGCGCGTGTTTGACGGTATCGGCAGACCCATTGACGGCGGTGCGCCGATTGTCTCCGACGAAAAGTTGGATATTAACGGTACGCCGATTAACCCCGCCGCACGCGACTACCCTGCCGAGTTTATTCAAACGGGAGTTTCGGCGATTGACGGCTTAAACACGCTGGTTCGCGGGCAGAAGCTCCCGATTTTCTCAGGCTCGGGCCTTCCGCACGAACAACTTGCCGCCCAAATTGCGCGGCAGGCAAAAGTACGCGGCACGGACGATGAATTCGCCGTGGTGTTTGCCGCTATCGGTATCACCTTTGAGCAGGCGGAGTTTTTCCGCGAGGATTTCCGCCGTACAGGCTCTATCGCGCGTTCCGTGCTGTTCTTAAACCTTGCCGACGACCCTGCGGTTGAGCGTATCGCCACGCCGCGTATGGCAATCACCTGCGCGGAATATTTGGCGTACACCTTGGGGATGCATGTCCTCGTCATTATGACCGATATGACCAACTACGCCGACGCATTGCGTGAAGTTTCCGCTTCGCGTAAAGAAGTGCCCGGCAGACGCGGTTACCCCGGCTATTTATACACCGACCTTGCGTCTTTGTATGAACGCGCGGGGCGCATCAACGGCAAAAAAGGCTCGATTACGCAAATTCCGATTTTGACGATGCCCGAGGACGACAAAACCCACCCCATTCCGGACCTTACGGGCTATATCACCGAGGGGCAGATTATTCTGTCTCGTGAACTCTATATGAAAGGCATTCAGCCGCCGATTAACGTACTCCCCTCTTTGTCCCGCCTTAAAAACAAAGGTATCGGCACGGGCAAAACGCGTGAGGACCACGCCGACACGATGGATCAGTTGTTCGCAGCATACGCGCGCGGCAAACAGGCGGCGGAACTCGCCGTGGTTCTGGGCGACTCGGCACTTTCGGATATGGACAAGAAATACGCGGAATTCGCCACCGCCTTTGAGGAAAAATATGTTTCGCAAGGGTATGAGACCGACCGCAGTATTGAGGACACCCTCGCCATCGGCTGGGAATTGTTGTCCATGCTCCCGCGCACGGAGTTGAAGCGTATTCACAAAGAATACATTGAGCAGTATATGCCAAAGGGCGGTGAAGGCTGATGGCAACCGTTACGCCCACCAGAATGGAGCTGCAAAAGACCAAAAAGCGCCTTGCCACCGCCACGCGCGGGCATAAGTTGTTAAAAGACAAGCAGGACGAAATGGCGCGGCAGTTTATGCTGTATATTCGCCGTGACCGCGAACTGCGCCGCGAGATTGAAACCCTTTTGGGCGAAGCGATGGGGCAAATGAGCCTTGCCGAAGCCGAAATGGGCACGGCGGCGCTCGAAGAAGCGCTGATGATTTCCGCCGCGGCAAAATCGCCCGATTTGGAAGTGCGCAACATTATGAGTATGAAAACGCCGCAGATTACCGCGTCCGCGCAAGGCAACGGTGAAATCGCCTACGGCTTTGCATTTACTTCGGATAAACTTGACGACGCGTATCTCGCCGTCAACGCGCTGATGCCGAAACTCTATGAACTCGCGGCGGTGGAAAAGACCTGCGATATGCTGTCCGACGAAATGGAACGCACCCGCAGACGCGTCAACGCCCTTGAATATGTGATGATTCCGCAAATGCAGGCGACGATTAAATACATCACCGCAAAGTTGGAGGACAACGAACGCAGTAACACCATACGCCTAATGAAAGTCAAAGAGATTATGCACGCCGAGGCGTGAAACTGAAAGTAAAACAACCATCAAGGCGGAAACCGTGCGGTTTCCGCCTTGGATTTTTGATACTGTTTTGCTTTCATCGTCTCCATTTTCTTTCCCAACGGATATTTTCTTGAAATCTATGGTATAATGGTTTAAACAAATCCACGAAAAGGTGTGAGGGATTTGCAGGACATCAAGAAATTGGCGGATGAATTCAGCGCATGTCGAAAAATACTGCTGGCGCTTGGAGACGAAACCCGACAGCATTTGATTTTGGAAATGATGCAAATGGGAGAATGCGGCGGTGTACGCGTTGGGGCGATTACCGAAAAGACAAATCTTTCCCGCCCGGCAGTATCGCATCATTTGCGCATTTTAAAAGAAGCCGGTCTTGTAAAAATGCGCCGCGAAGGTACAAAAAATTATTACTATTTTGACGCCGACGCAGAAGCGATGAACCGTCTTTTGCAAATGCTCACACACGCGAAAACAATTATGGAAAATCTCCCCGACAGAAGCGGAGAAAATATATAAAACACGGAGGCGTACAATATGGAACTGATACAGGCTATGCAAAATCGGCACAGCGTTCGTCAATACACGGACAAACCGATTGAAACGGAAATTCTGCATGCGTTGCAAGCGGAAATCGACGCTTGCAACCAAGAGGGAAATCTGCATATACAGCTTGTAAAAAACGAGCCGAAAGCCTTTGACGGCTTTATGGCGCATTACGGCAAATTCAGCGGCGTTTCAAATTATATTGCACTGGTCGGCAAAAAAAGTGCAGCCTTGGACGAACGCTGTGGATATTACGGCGAACGGCTGGCTTTGAAAGCACAAGCTTTGGGGCTGAACACCTGTTGGGTCGCCATGAGTTACAAGAAAATTCCCGGTGCATTTGAGGTGCAAAAGGGCGAAAAAATCACGGTGGTGATTGCGCTCGGGTACGGCGCGGTGCAGGGCGTCCCGCATAAATCGAAGGCGGTAGAAGAAGTCAGCAATTCAACGGCAACCACGCCCGCTTGGTTCAAAACGGGGGTGGAAAGCGCCCTGCTTGCCCCTACTGCAATGAATCAGCAGAAATTCACGCTGACCTATGCAAACGGCAAAGTGACTGCCAAAGCCGGAACGGGATTTTATACGAAAGTTGACCTCGGCATTGTGAAATATCACTTTGAACTCGGCGCAGGCAAAGCGAATTTTGAGTGGGCTTAACAGCTGACAAAAAGACAGCGACAGAAATTTTCTCTGCCGCTGTCTTTTTTATTTTACCGTTTTATTTATTGAATCCATTTCAGTTTCAGCATCACAAGTGCGCCCGCAATCGCGGCAATGATGGTAATGAAAATCATGGTGCCGACCGCCATGGTCGGGGCGAACAAATACACCAAAACACCGACCAAAATGGGGAAAATCGAGATTTTCCAATGCTTTGTGAAATACGAAGCACCCAACGCACCGAACAGCGCGGGAATGACATAGTTAAATGCCGGTGCCAGCACAGAACCCGGTGCGGTGATTTTCATAATGGACGGCCCGAACGCCAGCACGCCAACGGCAATCACCAGTGTGGTGGTTATCGCAGACGCGGCAATCGCGATGGTGGAAATCACTTCCCCCTCTTCGCTTGTCGCCTTATACCCCGAACGGTCCAGCGCGCTTAACGCGCACGGCAGTTTCAAATTGGTGATATTGCCCGTTACGAAACTTAAATAGGTGCCGCCCGCGCCGAGCATGGGCGTATAGGTAATCACCTCAATAATTGCCGTACTCCAATAAATCGGGATAATCTTTAAAGCGGCGCTTAAAAAGGTGTTCCACGCCGGAAACGCGTTGTAATAGAGCGAAAACACAAGCGGCACGGCGAACAGCACGCAAAGGGCGCTGACGGACCAAATACTGCCCCACATATGCATTTTATCAATATAGGTTTTCGGATTTTTCATGCGCAGGCCCTCCAAACAATCTCGCCGTTTTCGTTGTAGGCGCGCCATACAAATTCCGTGAGTTCACTTGGCAACACCTGCGTCAGCAACACGGCAATGCCCATGGCGCCGAACATGGCAATCGGCAAAACAAACGGCTCTAATTTGGTGAGATGTTTCTTTTTGCAAAGCAAATCGAGCGCCACGGTAAATACCATTGCCGAAAGCAAAACAGCAATCGTCATAAAGCCTGCGGACGGCCCGTCTTTTTGCACACCCATAATACTTCTTGCGATAAACGCCGCCATAATCCCGATAAACGCCGCCGCGCCCAAAATATCGCCGACATTGGCGCTGATTTTTTTCTTAGGCTTTTCACCGTCGGCGGCAGTCTCTTCGCGCCCGTCACCCAATACCTTGTGCATGGCCTTGTGTATCCGTTTGCACAAAAACGGCAGTAACACAAGCGGGAAGCAAGAGCCGACCGTCATTGCCCACGCCACGGTGGAAAATTCGGTTGTATTCAAATCGGAATTTGCCATAGAAGTGCCGAGCGCTTCCAGCGCCGCCTCCGCCGCCACGGTTTCATACGCCAAATTGCCGATAACGGACAGGCGTATCCACGGCAAAACATAGCCGAGCGCCGACGCAAGCGCCAACACCGTTGCCAAAATGGAAATGGCAGGCGCTATCGAAAACAAGGCGCTTGATATGACTGTCTGTTTCATTTTTGCGGTTTCAATGCCCAATTCCCTGCCGCGTTTCCACGCCTTCGCAAGGAAGAACAGGGACTGCGCCGTCACAAATACGACCACCACAGCCGCCAGCGCATACATCACGCCGCTGTTTTTAAAATCCATAGTCATTCCCCCTTTTCGGAATAGAAAAAGGCACGGATACATGTGCGCCGTGCCTGTAACAAAAAGAATATAGCATATTTTTTGAGAAAATTCAATATCTCTTTTGCAAATTACACATTTCTCGACGGATTGTCCGTCAACCCCAATATATAATCAACCGATACCTTGTAAAAGTCGGAAAGTTGAATTAAAACTTCGGTCGGAATATCCCGCTTGCCGTTTTCATACAGAGAATAACAAACCTGTGTGCAGTTGAGCAGTTCTGCCATATCTTTTTGCAAAAGATCTTTGTCCTCCCGCAAGTCGCGCAGTCTTTTATACACCATTTGTTTTCACCTCTATTGCATTATGGCATAAAACAAAATGATATATTGACAGATATAACAAATTGTTATATCATAGGAGTTGTATCACACTTTTGTTCATTCATTTTGGCAGACAGAAAAGGAGAAACCAATGAAAAACTTTGCTGTTTTCAGTTGCAAGGGCATTTATATTTTGGCATATAACGGCGGCGGATATGTGGCGTTTCGCCGTCGCCGCTTTCGCCGTATTTTCAGACGGTTAGGGTAACGGTAATAAGCGCACATTTTGTGCGTAGGGGTGGTGCTTCAATGTGCACCCGTTTGTCATTCTGAGGCAACAGCCGAAGAATCTCGGTTCGATGTATTTGATTTTGTGGGATTTGAGATTCTTCACTTCGTTCAGAATGCCATATCCCCTGTACTTCCACGCACAAGATGCCGACAATGAACAAGCGCACACGAGTTCTCGTGTGCGCTTTTTGCATAATCTATTGAAATTGAAAAGAATTTAATAATTTATGCCTGTTCTTCCTTCATCTTTGCAAAGCATTCGCTGCAATACACCGGACGGTCATCACGGGGCTGGAACGGTACACGCGCTTCGCCGCCGCAAGCCGCGCAAGTTGCGGTGAACATTTCTCTTTCCCCTCTGGCTGCGTTCTTTCTTGCATCACGGCAAGCCTTGCAGCGCTGGGGCTCATTCACGAAACCCTTTTCGGCGTAAAATTCCTGCTCGCCTGCGGTGAATACAAATTCGTTGCCGCAATCCTTGCAGATGATGGTCTTGTCTTCGTACATTTTGCTACCTCGCTTGAAAAAAATATTTTTACCCCGAGCGGGCTTGCACCGCTGCATACTGTCCATGCTCTCCTTGCTGAGAAAGGGCTTATTTATGAAATTTTGCCGAAAAAAGATTTAGAATTGCTCCTCTTTCAGCTTGTGGCGAACCCTTTGCAGTGCATTGTCAACAGATTTGGGCGTTTTGCCGAGGCGCTCGGCGATTTCCCGATAAGAAAGACCGCTCAAAAACAGGTACAGCACCGTGCGTTCGTTGGAAGACAGCTTGGTATCCACACGGCGCAACAGAGTTTCACATTCCTCCCGCAGGTCACCGTATGCCTCCACCGTTAATTCGGGCGCGGGCAAATCCGCATCCAGCGGAACGGTATCCTGCGTACGCACGCTTTTCGAGCCGCTTACCTTTCGCAAAGCCGAAATCATACGGTTACGAATACAAACACCGGCATAGGTCCCGAAAGACGCTTCGGCACCGATTTGATAGGTATGTACCGCCGAAAGGAGCGCGAGCATACCCTCCTGCACCAAGTCATCTGCATCCAAATCGGCACAGGCATAGGCGGTTGCACGGGCGCGCATGGCGGGCATGAACGATGCCGCCAAACGGGCAAACGCTGTGTCGTCCCCCTGCCGCGCGGCGAGCACCAACTCGTCCAACGAGGTGTCGGTTTGGTTCGATTTTTCGGACAAATCGGTCACCTCACAAATGGGAATAAAGCGTACAATATGTATTGTACCATAAAAATCGTTTTTGTCAATAAATTTTTTGTATAAACTGTATAAAAAGACATTTTGCGGTACACTTTTTACAAAATGTGCGCAAACGCGACGGTTTGCGCACATTCCCCGTTTTATAAATTCCCGAACACGCTCACAAGCACGGTTACCGTGCCGCCGAGCATCAGTACCGCCAACACCACAGCAATCACACGGACGGCAACTTTACTGTTCATCATTTTTAAAAGACTTCCTTTCAAATGCCGAGGCGTGTTTCCATATCCGCCGCGATTGTATCGGTTTTCGCCTGTGCGTTGGCGCGCGTGTCGGCAACCGAAGTGATATATATTTTGATTTTCGGCTCGGTGCCCGACGGGCGTACAATCACGCTGTCCGCACCCTCCAAATGGTATTGGAGCACATTGGATTTCGGTAAATCGACTGCGGTTTCATTACCGGTTGTCAAATCCTTGCAAACGCTTGCTTTGTAATCGGTAATGCTTTCGACTGCCTCGCCGGCAATTTCTTTCGGCGGGTTTTCGCGCAAGGCGTTCATCATATCCGCCATTTTCTGCATACCCGCCGCGCCCTCAAAATTGAAGTTCAACAGCGTATTTAAGTACATGCCGTACTTTTTGTAAATGCTTTGCATAAAGTCATACAGGCTCATGCCCTTTGCCTTGTAATATGCCGCCATTTCGCAAATGAGCATAGAGGCGACCACTGCGTCCTTATCGCGGCAATGCGCGCCGCGCAAATAGCCGTAAGACTCCTCCATACCGATAATATAGCGGTCGGTTTCGCCTTTTTCTTCGAGTTTGGTGACCAATTCCCCGATATACTTAAAGCCTGTCAGCAAATCGGCGGTTTCGGCGCCGTAGTGTTCGGCAATTTTCGCCACCAAACGCGTGGTGACAATGGTTTTGACCACAACGGGATTTTTGGGGAGTTTCCCCTGCTCTGCAAGCGACGAGAGCACATATTCCGTCAGCATAGCGCCGACCTCATTGCCGGTCATCAGTTTGTATTCGCCGTCGTCGAGCACCGCAATGCCCACACGGTCACAGTCGGGGTCGGTGGCAAGCAGTAAATCCGCTTTTTTCGTTTCGGAAAGCGCAATCGCGCGTTCAAATGCCTGCCGAATTTCGGGGTTCGGATACGGGCAGGTCGGGAAATTGCCGTCGGGCAATTCCTGCTCGGGCACAACGGTCACATCGCGAATGCCGATGCGCTTTAAAATCTCGCGCACATGGAGATTGCCCGTACCGTTAAGCGGGGTGTAAATCACGGACAAATCCGAGGTTTTGCACACTTCGGGGTTGACCTGGGCTTTTAAGACTTCTTCGCAAAAGCCCTCAAAGACATCTCTTTCAATATAGCGGATTTTGCCCTCTGCCAGCGCCTCGTCGAAATCCATGGTTTTCACGCCCGAGAACATATCGACCTTTTGAATATAGGCATAGGTTTTTGCCGCCGCCGCGTCGGTCATTTGGTAGCCGTTGGGGTCATAGCATTTATAGCCGTTATATTTTGAGGGGTTGTGGCTCGCGGTGATGATAATGCCCGAACTGCATTTTAAGGTGCGCACCGCGTAAGAGAGCATCGGGGTGGGCACGAGTTCGGGGTACAAATACACCTCGATGCCGTTTGCCGCCAGTACGCACGCCGCCGAACGCGCAAACACATCGGATTTAATGCGCGAATCGTAAGCAATGGCGATAGACGGATTTTCAAAGTCTTCGTTCAAATAATCGGCAAGCCCCTGCGTTGCCTGATTGACGGTATAGATATTCATACGGTTGGTGCCCGCGCCGATAACGCCGCGCAAGCCCGCCGTGCCGAATTCAAGATTTTTGTAGAAACGGTCGAGGATTTCGTCCTCGTTTCCTTTTACGCTTTCAAGCTCCGGCAATAAGTCTGCGTCCGCCGTCGCTTTTTCGCACCAAAGCGCATATAAACTATGTATATCGTTCATTGAAAAGCCTCCTGCACATTCTCTTAATTTGCATATATAAGAATTATACTACAAAACCGCGTTTTGTGCAATCAAAAACTGTCGATTGCAGGAATTCACAGAATATGGTAGAATAAAAGCAGAAAACTGTGCACAGGGGTGGTTTTGTGTTTGCAAGCGTCAACAGCGTGGGGCTGTTCGGATTAGAGGCGTACACCGTTTCGGTGGAAGCCGACCTTTCGGGCGGTATGCCGCGGTTTGATATGGTGGGCCTGCCCGACGCCGCCGTTTCGGAAAGCCGCGAGCGCGTGCGCTCCGCTATTCGCAACAGCGGGTTGGATTTTCCCGTTTCACGCGTGACCATCAACTTAGCGCCTGCCGACATTCGCAAAGAAGGCCCGATTTATGACCTGCCCGTACTGATTGCCGTGCTCAAAGCCACGGGGCAATTAAAATGCAATACCGACGCACAGGCGTTCATTGGGGAATTATCATTAAGCGGCGAGGTGCGGCACATCAACGGCGTTTTGCCGATGGTGATACAGGCACGAAAGGCGGGATTTCGGGAAATCTATATCCCCCACGCCAATCTCGCCGAGGGCGCGGTGGTCGAGGGCATTGCCGTATACCCCGTCAAAACCGTTGCGGAATTACTCGCGCATTTGCGCGGAGAGGCAAAACTTTCCCCTGTTACCGCCGCCGATTACACGGAAAGCACCCTGCCGCCCGACCTGCCCGATTTTGCCGATGTCAAAGGGCAGCACGAGGCAAAGCGCGCGTTAGAGGTTGCCGCCGCAGGCGGGCACAATGTGATGATGATAGGCCCGCCGGGTTCGGGAAAAAGTATGCTTGCCAAACGCATCCCTTCGATTTTACCCGATATGACCTTTGAAGAGGCGCTCGAAACCACCAACATTTATTCCGTGGCGGGCGCGCTTCCGCCCGAGGTATCTTTAATTAAGGTGCGCCCGTTCCGTTCGCCGCACCACACCGTTTCCCCTGCGGGGCTGTCTGGCGGCGGCGCCGTGCCGCATCCGGGCGAAATTTCGCTGGCGCACAACGGCGTACTGTTTTTGGATGAACTGCCCGAATTTTCGCGCACGGCGATGGAAATTATGCGCCAGCCCATTGAGGACGGCAAAATCACGATTGCGCGCGTAGCGGCGACCTTTTCGTACCCGTGTTCGGTGATGCTCGTGTGCGCAATGAACCCTTGCCCATGCGGATTTTACGGACATCCGACGCGAAAATGCACCTGCCCTGCGGGCGCGCCGCAACGCTATCTTTCGCGCGTGTCCGGTCCGCTTTTGGACCGATTGGACATTCACATTGAAGTACCGCCCGTGGATTTCGACGATCTTTCCAAAACCGCAAAGGAGGAATCCTCTGCAACGATTAAGGCGCGTGTAGACCGCGCACGCGAAATCCAGCAAACAAGGCTTGCGGGCACAGGCGTTCCCTGCAACGCCAAAATGGACGCATCCCTCACCCGAAAATTCTGCACCCCTACCCCTGCCGCGGCGGCGATGCTCAAAGCCGCCTTTGAAAAGTTGGGGCTTTCGGCGCGTGCTTATGATAAGGTATTGCGTGTCGCACGCACCATTGCCGATTTGGACGGCGCAGAGCAAATTGATGTGCCGCACATTGCCGAAGCCGTGCAGTACCGCAGTTTAGACCGCAAGTTTTGGAAAGGATGAAGTCTGCCCTCGCCGCAGGCGAACACAGTTCGCCCCTACCGCGTGTTTTTTCGGTGAAGCCTTTTTCCCACTACGAAAATTCTGTCAAGTTTTCGGAAAAAGCACTTGACACAAAAACAATCCTTTGCTATAATAATCACCGTTGCGAAAGCGACGAAAATAAAATATGCGAGTGTGGCGGAATCGGCAGACGCGCACGTTTGAGGGGCGTGTGGTAATCCCGTATGGGTTCAAGTCCCATCACTCGCACCAAATAACGCAGAGAGCACATTGTGCTTTCTGCGTTATTTTTGTATGTTTTTGTTCGTGGAACTTGCACCCGTACGGGTGCATATCCTTATTTTTTCAGAAAGCATGATCTGCACTTTTCGGGAACTTTCACGCGAATACAGGGAACCATATTCTCTTCTTTCCCATAAAATAGAATACAGGAGGAAAAGAGAGGAGGAATATCTATGTCAGAATGCACATGCGCAAGCGGCTTGCTGAACGGTACGCCGGAACCGTCGGACGGCAGTTGTCCGACAACCGGCTTTCAAAAAGTAGGTGTTTGCGTTCCCGTGATTGTCACGCCGTTCGCCCGCGCAGGGCAAACGGTTACCAAGTGCTGCGGCGACCCTGTGGTTGTTGCCGGCGAAAAACCGTGTCCCGGTAAAAAGAACGGTTCCTGCGCGTTTACCATCAGCCAAACGATATGCGTGGAAGTTCCGGTGCGTTTCGGCGCAACGGCGGCAGTCGGCGACACATTTGTAGACTGTCTCGGCGCGTCCGCAGACGATATCTGCCAAAACTGCAAAACAGAGGAGCTGTGATGCTATGGATTTGACCACACCTGCGCCCGAACAGAACACTTTACCTGCAACATGCGACTGCGCACAGGACGGCTGTACCAAAACCGGCTATCACTACGCGGATATTCGCGTTCCGCTGGAACTGAAACCGAATACCGCGCTCGGCGATGTCGAAGTGGAATGCTGTGGCGAGCCGACCGTGGACTGTCGTAAAAGCGAAGACTGCAACGCCTGTAAGGTAACCGTCACGCAAAAGGTGAATATCAAAATACCGATTCGGTATCAGGTTACGGCATGTATGGGAGAAACCGCTATGGACTGCGGCGGCGAAACACCCTGCTGTCAATAGGCAAAATTTCGGCACCGTTGAACTGCTGTTTCAGCGGTGCTTTCCGTTTATTTTACTCGCGCGAGGGCATATCCCAAAACTTTGCATATACTGTACTGAGGTGATACGATGTGCCCGAATGATTTGGCATTTTCCGTTACGGCGCTTGCCGCGGCAATCGCAGAGGGCAAATCCGCGGAAGAACTTGCACTGCTCGCCTCGATTTTGATGCAACTGAGCGATACGCTGACCACTTTGAGCCTGCAAAGCGAAATCTGCAAACAAAAATAATGCGTCGTTTCGCATATTCTGCAAAAAGCAGAGGTGCGAAACGGCGCTTTTGTTTTTCTTCCTTGGCAAAATTACCCGTTTGCGTCGTCCGATACGCGCGGCACGCCGTCGTCGGCTTTGGTGGGCTTTTCGGTAAATTCCGACAGCCCCTGCGCAATCGTCGGAAACGGATTTTTCGTGTCATTGGTCGGCTGGATTTCATAGGTACCGTACTTATTGACCATTTCGTGCGCGGTTTCGGGATTGCCGTGAATGGCTTCGACCGCCAATTCCCATTCCACGCGTTTTCGGTTTCGTTTTTGCATATTTTTTCACCCGCTTTTAGGATTGCCGATTTTGCAAAAAGTATACCGATTTTCAAAAGTTTGTGGTACAATAAAGAAAACTGTACGGGAGAAATCGTTTTGCATACAAAAAAAGAAATTCAAAATCAATATAAGGCATTGCCCGCCCTGCTTTTGCCGTGGTATCGCGAAAACGCACGGGATTTGCCGTGGCGGCACACCAAAGCGCCGTATCGCGTGTGGGTGTCGGAAATTATGCTCCAACAAACGCGCGTGGAGGCGGTGCGCGGGTATTACGACCGCTTTCTCACCGCCCTGCCCGACATAAAAAGCCTTGCCGAAGCCGATGAGGAACAGCTTTTGAAGCTCTGGGAGGGATTGGGCTATTATTCACGTGTGCGCAATCTTCAAAAAGCGGCAAAAACGGTGATGGAACAGCACGGCGGCGTATTCCCGACGGAATATACGCAAGTGCGCGCACTTTCGGGCATTGGGGATTACACGGCAGGTGCGATTTGCTCGATTTGTTACGGACAGCCGCGCGCGGCGGTGGACGGCAATGTTTTGCGCATTGCGGCGCGGATTACAGAGGATTTTTCACCGATTGACCTTGCAGATACAAAAAAACGGGTGGCAGAGCAGCTTGAAAAAGTCTATCCCGCAGGGGAATGTGATTTATTTACGCAGGCACTGATGGAATTGGGCGCTTGCGTTTGCACCCCGCGCAGTCCAAAATGCGGGGAATGCCCTGTAAAGGCAATTTGCTTTGCAGAGAAAACGGGCACGGTAGAAAAACTCCCTGTGAAATTGCCGAAAAAAGAAAAGCGGCAGGAAAAACGCACGGTGTTTTTATTGGAATGTGACAGTGCGTATGCCGTGTGCAAACGCACGGAAAAAGGGCTCCTTTCGGGCCTGTGGCAGTTGCCGAATGTGGCGGATGTGCAATCCCCCGCCGACGCGCTCAAAACGGCGGAATCGTTCGGCGCAAAGCCTGTGGAACTGACAAAGGAAGTGCACAAAACGCACATTTTTACGCACATCGTTTGGGATATGGTCGGGTATCATATTCTTTGTTCTGTAAAGGCAGATGGCTTTATATGGGCAACCCCGCAGGAATTGGAAACCACCTACGCCCTGCCCACGGCATTCCGCATTTTTTTGGAGGATTAACGGCAGAAAATTCTATTTTTTACACATAAGGGCAATGCCCAAATTGCCTGTTTCTTTGTCAAAGCACAAAATCCCCGCGCACAGCGTAAAATCTGTGTGCGGGGATTGCTTTATTTTATGCGCTTATGCCGCTTTGTGCGGGTCGGCTTAATACATTCCGCCGCCCTGGGACGCCATTGCCGCCGCTGCCGCCGCGTCTGCCTGCGGGTCGGGGATGTCGGTGACCAAGGATTCGGTGGTCAGCACCATTGCCGCCACGGATGCCGCATTTTGGAGTGCGGAACGGGTGACTTTTGCGGGGTCTAAGATGCCCGCTTCAAACATATCCACATATTCCTCGTTGGCAAAGTTGAAACCGTAGCCCGCCTTGTTGGAATTGAGAATGTCGTTGACGATAACCGAGCCTTCAAGCCCTGCATTCTTCGCAATCTGGCGTACGGGCTCTTCAATGGCTTTGAGCACAATGCGGATACCGGTTTTAAGGTCGGCGTCCTCTTCGCTGTCAAGCAGTTTCTGCACAGCGGGGATGGCGTTCAACAGCGCTACGCCGCCGCCGGCGACACAGCCTTCTTCGACAGCCGCCTTGGTTGCCGCGAGGGCGTCCTCAATGCGCAGTTTCTTTTCTTTCATTTCGGTTTCGGTTGCCGCACCTACGCGGATAACCGCAACACCGCCCGCGAGTTTTGCAAGTCTTTCCTGCAATTTTTCACGGTCAAATTCCGAAGTTGTGCCTTCAATCTGGCTGCGGATTTGCGCCACTCTGCCTTTGATTTCGTCGCTTGCGCCTGCGCCGTCGACAATCGTGGTATTTTCTTTGGTTACCTTCACCTGTTTTGCACGGCCGAGCTGCGGAATATCCGCGTCTTTCAGTTCCAGCCCGAGGTCGGAGGTAATCACTTCGCCGCCGGTGAGAATGGCAATATCTTGGAGCATTTCTTTTCTTCTGTCGCCGAAGCCCGGTGCTTTGACGCATACGCAGGTAAAGGTGCCGCGCAGTTTGTTGACCAAAATGGTGGAAAGCGCTTCACCCTCCACATCTTCTGCGATGATGACGAGCTTCTTGCCGGCGTTAACAACCTTTTCAAGCAAGGGCAGGATTTCCTGAATGTTGGAAATCTTCTTGTCGGTAATCAAAATGTACGGGTCGTCCAAAACGGCTTCCATTTTGTCGGTATCCGTCACCATATACGGCGAAATGTAGCCGCGGTCAAACTGCATACCTTCGACAACATCGCTGTATGTTTCGGAGGTCTTGGACTCCTCAATGGTGATCACGCCGTCCGCGGTTACCTTTTCCATTGCCTCGGCAATCAGTTTGCCGATAAATTCGTCAGCCGCCGAAACGGTTGCAATTCTCGCAATATCGTCTGCGGTTTTCACGGGTTGTGCTTCGTCTTTGATTGCGGCAACCACAGTATCCACCGCCATCTGCATACCTTTTTTGACAACCATCGGGTTTGCGCCTGCGGCGACATTCTTCATGCCCTCGCGTACCAAAGCCTGTGCCAAAAGCGTTGCGGTGGTTGTGCCGTCGCCCGCAACATCGTTTGTTTTGGTTGCAACTTCTTTCACGAGCTGTGCGCCCATATTTTCAAAAGCGTCTTCGAGTTCAACTTCTTTTGCAATCGTCACACCGTCATTGGTGATGAGGGGTGCGCCGTATTTTTTGTCGAGAACGACATTTCTGCCCTTCGGGCCCAATGTGATTTTCACGGTATCGCTCAATTTGTCGATACCTGCCTGCAAAGCCTTGCGTGCTTCTTCACCGTAAATAATTTGTTTCGCCATGATAAGTTCCCTCCGAAAAATTATTCAACTATTGCCAAAATGTCGGACTGACGGACGATGGTGTATTCCGTGTTGTCCATTTTCACTTCTGTGCCTGCGTATTTTCCGGCAATGACCTTGTCGCCTGTTTTTACATACATGGTGACTTCTTTGCCGTCCACGGTGCCGCCGGGGCCGACTGCCACAACCTCAAATACCTGCGGTTTTTCCTGCGCGGATGCCGCGAGGATAATGCCGCTTTTCGTGGTTTCCTCTACTTCGACAGGTTTCACAACAACTCTGTCTGCCAAGGGTTTGATTGTCATATAAACTACCTCCAAAAAAGAATGATTGATTATGTTAGCACTCTTTGTTCCCGAGTGCTAATATCTATTTTATCCATATTTTAGAAAAAATCAACCCCTTTTTTCAATGTTCACAAAAAAGTAATAATTTATTCGCAAAGTATCGCATTTTGCGACAGATTGCACCCTATTTGTTGAAATTGCGGAAAATTATCCTTTTTACGATATTTTGTTGCAAATCAAACGTAGATACAGTATACTTTTTATATCCCCCCTGCGGGGATATGGAGGTCACTATGGAAGATATGCATAAAAGTCGAAAAGCCGTTATTAACCGTCTTTCCCGTGCAATCGGGCATTTGGAAGCCGTTAAAAGGATGGTAGAGGAGGGCAAAGACTGTTCCGAAATCCTGATACAGCTTGCCGCCGTAAAATCCGCCGTAAACAACATCGGAAAAATGATTTTAAAAGATCATTTGTCGCATTGCATTACCGATGCCGCAAAAAACAATAATCAACAAGCCTTAGAGGATTTTTCCGAGGCGATTGACCGATTTATGAAATAGGAAAAACACATGAACAAAACGCAGAAAAAAGCTATTTTCTTCGCCATACTTGCCGCTGTGCTGTATGCCGTAAACACGCCCTTTTCAAAATTGCTGTTGCAGAAAGTCCCACCGACGATGCTGGCGGCTTTCCTGTATCTCGGGGCGGGGCTAGGTATGCTTTTGCTCGGCATTCTGCAAAGAAAACGGCAGGCACAAAAAGAACAGCCGCTATCCAAAAAAGAATTGCCGTATACGATTGGTATGGTTGTGTTGGACATCGCCGCGCCCGTATTTTTAATGCTTGGGTTGACGATGACCACGGCGGCAAACGCATCGCTGCTAAACAACTTTGAAATTGTTGCAACAGCCTGTATCGCACGAATTTTGTTTCGAGAGCCGATATCAAAACGACTTTGGTGGGCAATTTTTTTAGTAACCGTGTCCAGCATTCTTTTATCCTTTGAGGACATCAGCAGCCTTGCTTTCTCCGGAGGCTCTTTATTTGTTTTGCTGGCTTGTATATGCTGGGGATTTGAGAACAACTGTACGCGTATGCTGTCGGCAAAAAATCCGCTTGAAATCGTTGTCATTAAGGGCATTGGCTCGGGACTCGGTTCTCTGATAATTGCTCTGCTTTTAAAAGAGACCTTTCCGCGCATTCCCTTTATTTTGTGCGCTTTGCTGTTGGGATTTGTCGCCTATGGATTAAGTATTTATTTCTATATTTATGCGCAGAGAACATTAGGCGCGGCGAAAACAAGCACATATTACGCCGCCGCGCCATTCGTCGGTGCCGGATTATCTATGGCAATTTTTCAAGAGAAGCCCGACATTTCCTATATCATCGCTTTGCTGATTATGCTTATCGGAACCTATTTTGCAACCACAGAGAAAAAGTCGAAAAATAAACTGTAAACCAAACAGATAGTACCGACCGTATACAATAAAAATCAAATCTGTTTCTTATACAAAAAACGGTGGCAGAGAAATTTCTCTGCCGCCGTTTTACCATGCTTTTATTTTAAATACTTTATCGGTCCGTGTTTTTTACCCAAGGCATTTTTGTTTTATGCCGAATCCCCGCCGCGCAGAACTGCATACGCCATATCGGGATTGTCGCTCATAATCGCGTCCGCGCCGATAGATGCCAAATTCCGCACATCGTCGGGGTCGTTTATCGTCCAATACTGCACAGCGATGTCGTACTTATGCGCATAATTCACAAGCCGCGTCGTGCCGAGATTGAACACATAGTCATCATCGGGGATTTGCAGTGCCGCGAATTTGTAATAGTCCGCTTTGTGGTGAATACCGAGCAGACTTGAAAAATAGAAATTCACAACCTCTTTTATCCCCGCCGAGCGAAGCATATCGGGATAGGTGTCGTCCATATACTGACTGATTTCGCCGTGGAATGTACCGACCACCACGCGCGACAGCATATTGTATTCTTTCAAAATCGAATACAGTTCGTCCGCCGCCTTTCTGCCGAGGTCGCCGCCGTCTTTGATTTCAATAATAAAACTGTATTCGCCGTACGGCGCGAGATAATCGAAAATATCCCGAAGCCGCACAACCTTCAAATCCTCGGGCACATCGTCGCCGCGCAAGCCATTATACGGGGTTTCGCCGCTGTCGGTTGTGAAGTTTTCACCGAGATTTAAAACGCGCAGTTCTGCATAGGTCTTTTCACTCGGCAAAACGCCCTCCTGCCCGAACGCTTCGACCGAGTCGCTCGTGCGGTCAAAGGTATCGTCATGCAACAAAATCAGTTCGCCGTCTTTGGTAATATGTAAATCAAACTCAAAAATATCGATGGCAAAGCTGCCGTTTTCCACACAGTTTTTAAATGCCATCAGCGTATTTTCGGGCGCAATGCCGCCACCCGAACGGTGTGCGGACACCATCGTTTTGCCCGTTTCCACAATATAGGGGTTAGTGGTTTCTGCCGCCTCGGCACGAATCGGGACAATTTCATCGTTGAAATCGTGCATAATCAACAGCACAAAGCCGCCCACAAGCAACACAAGCACTGCCAAAACAATCAAAAAAATCTTCAAACCTTTCTTCACCTTGTTCCCTCCGAAATC
>JBJEPU010000187.1:0-5721 GCA_051881395.1 Candidatus Fimenecus sp. | reverse complement strand
GGTCCCAACCATGTGTTGCCCACCAGCGGCACGGCGCGGTTCTTCTCGCCGCTGTCTGTGGACAGTTTCGTGAAAAAATCCAGTTTCATTTATTATACCGAGGACGCGCTTCGCGAGGCGAAGGACGATATTGTGAAATTAGCCGACACCGAGGGATTAACCGCGCACGCAAATTCCATCAAGGTTAGATTTTAAAGGAAGTACCCGTTTTTATGTTTGAACTCAATGAAAAAGTCAAGAATTTAACACCGTATGACCCCATTACGGGGCAGTATCCTGTCCGCTTGGATGCGAACGAGTCGTTTGTGACGCTTTCCAAAGAAATGAAAGCGGAAATTGCCGCGGAAATCACCAATACGCATTTTAACCGCTACCCCGACCCTTACGCCAACGAAGTGCGTGCGGGTTTTGCAAAGTATTTCGGCGTGCCGAAAGAATGTGTAATGGCGGGCAGTGGCTCGGACGAGGTTATTTCGGTGCTGATGAACGCCTTTCTGCAAAAGGGCGACACCGTTTTGACCGTATCACCGGATTTCTCAATGTATGCGTTTTATGCGTCATTGGTCGAGTGTAAGGTTGTGACGGTGCAAAAGAAAAAAGACTATACGATTGACACGGATTTGCTGATTGAAACCGCAAACCGCGAAAATGCACGGTTAATTGTGTTTTCCAATCCCTGCAACCCGACAGGGCGCGTGCTGAAAAAAGAAGAAGTACGCCGCCTGATTACTTCGGTAAAATCCCTTGTCGTGCTGGACGAAGCGTATATGGATTTTTCCGACCAGAGCTTGCTTTCGGAATTTTCGCAGTATGATAATTTACTGATTTTGAAAACTTGCTCAAAAGCAATCGGTATGGCGTCGGTGCGTTTGGGGTTTGCCGTCGGGCAGGCGCGCTTAATTCGCGTTTTGCAGGCGGTGAAATCGCCTTACAATTTGAATGCGCTCACGCAAACAGTCGGCACGGTGATTTTTTCGCACCCCGAATATATCCGTGCGGCTTTACAACGCATTTTAGAGTCGCGCGACGAATTGTATGGTGACCTTTTGAAAATCGAAGCGGAATTTCCGAATGCGTTCCACCCCATACCCACTGACGCGAATTTTGTGTATGTGGAATGTAAAGATGCCGCGGGGATTTTTGACTTCTTAAAAGAAAAAGGCATTGTGGTGCGCAAAATGGGCGACTGTTTGCGCATTACCGCAGGCAGAAATTATGAAAATGACGCGGTGGCAGAACATATCACGGCGTATTTGAAAGGAGCAGGTGTATGAGAACGGCAAGTGTGACGCGCAAATCCAAGGAAACCGATATTTCCGTGCAGTTATGTTTAGACGGCGGCGAAGTGTCCGTGCAAACGGGCATCGGCTTTTTTGACCATATGCTGACCGCGTTCGCCGTCCACGGCGGCTTTGGGCTAACGCTTACCTGCAAAGGCGATTTAGAGGTGGACTGCCACCACACGGTGGAGGACACGGGCATCGTTTTGGGGCAGGCGTTTCAAAAAGCGCTCGGCGACAAGGCGGGCATTACGCGCTACGGCAGTTTCTTTGTGCCGATGGACGAGGCGTTGGGCTTTTGCGCGGTGGACATCAGCGGCAGACCGTATTTGGTGTTTGACGCGCGGTTCCCCGAAGAACGCGTCGGCGAATTTGACACCTGTATGGGGGCGGAATTTTTCCGCGCGCTCGCGTTCAACGCAGGGATAACCTTGCATTTGCGCGCACCCTACGGCGAAAATTCCCACCATATGCTCGAAGCGCTCTTTAAAGCGGCGGGGCACGCGCTTAAAATCGCCTCTGCAAAAACGGCGGACGGCGCGGTGCTTTCCACAAAAGGCATGTTAGATTAAACAATAAAAACAAACGGAGAACGGTATGCTGATTTTTCCTGCAATCGATATTAAAGGCGGCGCGTGTGTGCGCCTTTACAAAGGCGATATGGCGTCTGCCGAACAGGTGGCGGACAGTTACCTTGACACCGCCGCCGCATTCAAAGCGGCGGGCGCAAAATGGATACATATGGTCGATTTGGACGGCGCGTGTGCGGGCGAACGCAAAAACACGCATATTTTCACAGAGGTTGCCGCAAAGAGCGGCTTACAAGTCGAGGTTGGTGGCGGCATTCGCACCATAGACGATGTGGAATATTACTTGTCGCGTGGGATTTCGCGCGTGGTCATCGGCTCGGCGGCGGTTAAAAATCCGAAGCTCGTGCGCGAGGCGTGTAAGTTGTACGGCGAAAAAATCGCCGTCGGTATTGATGCGCGCGGCGGCTTTGTGGCGACCGAGGGCTGGGTAGAAACAGGCACGGTTGATTACATTACGCTCGCAAAAGAAATGGAGCAAGCGGGTGTTCGCACCGTCATTTTCACCGACATTGACCGCGACGGTATGCTTTCAGGCCCGAATTTAGAACAATTACAAGCCTTGAACGAAGCGGTTTCCTGCAATGTTGTCGCAAGCGGCGGCATCAAGGATATAAACGATATAAACGAACTTGCCGAATTAAACCTGTACGGTGCGATTTGCGGGCGTTCGATTTACAAAGGGACATTGGATTTGAAAGAAGCGGTTGCTTTGGCACAGGCGGAGGGGTAATATGGACTTAGAAAAGTATTTTAAAAAATCTGATTTAATCCCCGCCATCGTGCAGGAAAGTAAGACGGGCGAAGTGCTGATGCTCGCCTATATGAACCGCGAATCCTTGCAAAAAACGCTGGAAACGGGCTACACTTGGTTTTTCAGCCGTTCGCGGCAAAAACTTTGGAACAAAGGCGAAACCTCGGGGCACAAACAGCGCGTGCTGTCCGTGGTGGGCGACTGTGACGACGACACCTTGCTCGTTACCGTCGAGCAAACAGGCCCTGCTTGCCATACGGGCAGTCACAGTTGCTTTTTTAAACAGATATTGGAGGAGAAAGACCGATGAACGATGTATTAGACGAACTGTACGAAGTGGCGACCTCACGCCGCGAAAATCCGCAAGAGGGGTCTTACACCTGTTATCTTTTCGAGCAGGGCTTAGACAAAATCTTAAAAAAAGTCGGTGAAGAAAGCGCCGAAACCATTATTGCCGCGAAAAACGGCGTGAAAGCGGACACCGTCGGCGAAATTTCTGATTTGCTGTTTCACTTGGTCGTGATGATGGCAAACGAGGGTATTACCCCTGACGAAGTCAAAGCGGAGCTCGCGCGCCGCCACCAAAAAACGGGAAATTTAAAGACTTTTCATAAAGTCGATAAAAATACATAATAGGAGAGTAGCACAATGTGGATTTTGTGGACGATTTTAGGGATTCTCGGTGTGTTTATCGTGGTGACGCTCGTGCGTGCCGTCTTTTGGACGCCCGAAAAAACCGAATTTGAACCTCTGCCCGACGAGCAGGTCGATGTGGACAAATACCGCAAGGATTTGAGCGACGCCATTAAAATCAAGACCATTTCCAATGTCGATGTGGACAAAGTGGATTGGAACGAGTTTAAACGCTTGCACGCGCTGTTCGAAGAGCGTTTCCCGTTGGTTTACAAAAACTTGAAATGCGAGGAAATTTCGCTCGCAAGTCTTTTGTTTACTTGGGAGGGAAAAAATCCCGATTTAGAGCCGATTGCGCTGTTGGGGCATCAGGATGTTGTGCCCGTTGCCGCAGGCACCGAGGGCGATTGGACGCACCCCGCCTTTGACGGTGTGGACGACGGCGAATTTGTCTGGGGGCGCGGCGCGCTGGATATGAAAAACCACCTGATTGCCGTACTCGAAAGCGTGGAATCTCTCCTTTCGGAAGGCTTCGAGCCCGAACGCACCGTGTACCTTTGCTTTGGGCACGATGAGGAAATCGTTGCCGCACCGACCTCGGGCGCGGGCAGTATTGCCGAAGTATTAAAAGAGCGCGGCGTGCATTTGGACAGCGTTATTGACGAGGGTGGCGCGATTTTAAACTTGAATGTCGGCAAAATTCTCAATAAAAAATTGGCGGGCGTGGGGATTGCCGAAAAAGGCTATGTTGATTACCGCGTTTCGGTCTCCGCCAAAGGCGGGCATTCCTCCCAACCGCCCGAACACACGGCGCTCGGCGCTTTGGCAGATGTTATCAAGGATATTGAGGGGCATCAGTTCAAAGCCAAAATGCCCGCATTCGTCTATGAACTGTTTACGAAAATCGGGAAAAATGTCAGTTATCCCGCGCGGATTGTCACCTGTAATTTGTGGCTGTTAAAGCCGCTGATTACTGCGGTGATGAAGAAAATCCCGCCTGCGGCGTCTTTGATTCACACGACAACCGCCGTCACGATGGCAGAAGGCAGTCCTGCGGCGAATGTGTTGCCGCAAAAAGCGTCTGTGACGGTCAACTTCCGTATGATGCCAGGCGTGACCATCAAGAATGTCGAAGAGCATATCCGTTCGTGTGTCCGCAACAAGGATATTGAAGTCGAGTATTTAAAGGGCAAAGAGGCGTCAAAAGTCTCGCCGACCGACAGCCGTTCTTTCAAGATTTTGGAAGAAATCTGCACCCGCACAGACCCTGATTTGCTCGTAGCACCGTACCTTGTGATGGGCGGCACGGACGCGTACCATTATGAAGAAGTCTGCGACAACATTTACCGTTTTGCACCGTTTGTAATGGATACAAAGCTGTTGCTCACCACCCACGGCACAGACGAGCGTATTCCGATTTCCTGTATGGAAGACGGTTTAAAATTCTTTAAACGGTACATTCGTATGATGTCCGCGGAATAAGCACAAGAAAAAAACAGCCCCCGAACCGATTTTGCACGGCTCGGGGGCTAAATTTATATGTTCGTTTTTAATAGGTGTAAACCTCTCCGGTGAAAGCGGAACGAATATACGCTTCTTGTGGGTGGCCGCTTTCCAAATAAATGCGTTTCAAATTCGGGAAAAAGGAAAAGGAAACATTAAATCCGCTGGTTTTGGGGATCCAAAGCTCCTCTAAACTTGTATTGCCGCCCTTGTTCCCGCCGGCTTGCATACGCACATTTTCGGGCATTTTATACACCGTATCTTTCTTGGACAGCGGATAGCAAGAGCTTGTATAGGTGTCGCCCGAATGGGTGTGATACAACACGCCGTCTTTCGATATGGCGTACGGATTGCCGTCCTCCACATAAATGGCTTCCAACGCGGCGTTTACCATGTTCTGCGTCGGGAACGAAATGCAACTGCTGTGTAACCGCAACACTTTCAAATACGGATTGTCCTGCAAATTGCAAACATTTTCCACCCCGACACACCAAGACGGAATGGTGAGTTCTGCGTCTTTGCAGGCGGGGATATAAAAGCGCAAACGCCATTCTTTGCCGCTGTAATAATACAAGCCGCCGCCGATTACACGGTATTGGGTCACATCCGCCGGCAAGGTTACGGTTTCTAATTTGGGGCAATCGGTGGCAAATGGGCCTTTAATGCCTAAATCCGTCGAATTAAAATGGAAGGCACGCAGGTTCGGGCAGTTTTGCACGCAACCGTTATCCACCCACAAATAGGTTTGCCTTGCATCGGTTTCCAATGTGATTTCCTGCACAGTTGCAAGATTCTGAAAGGTGCCGGCAGAAATACGGCAGACGATTTGCCCGTCAATCACAGCGGGCACAACCACATGCATAGCAGAGCCCGTGTAGCCCGTAATCGCAATGCGAGAGCCTTCCGCAATATAGGTAAATAAGGCAGGGTCGTTTTCCGGCGGAAGCGGCACTTCGTCGGTGCT
>JBJEPU010000186.1:0-5824 GCA_051881395.1 Candidatus Fimenecus sp. | reverse complement strand
ATTTTCTCCGAAAACGGGCACCCTTTTGTCTGCTTCGCAGACATTTCCCCTAACAGGGGAATCACCCGCCCCTACAACGGGGCGCCGAGTCGTCGCCCCCTACAAACACAAATCCCCATTTGTCATTCTGAGGCGGTAGCCGAAGAATCTCGTGTTGCACAATCTAACCTTTGTGCTGTTTGCGATTCTGCACTTTGTTCAGAATGACAACGAAAAAATTTACAGCGTTCTCGCGCCCGAGGCAATCTGCAAAATCCAACGCGCGTCTACGGCGTTCACTTTGCCGTCACCGTTGAGGTCTGCCGCGGCTTTTTGCGCGTCCGTTAAGGTGCGGGCGCCGCTTGCCGCCTGTAATACCCAGCGTGCATCCACGGCGTTGATCTTGTCGTCTCCGTTGAGGTCGCCGACGGGCGTATCCGACGGCAAATCCATACGAATCGACTGTATGCACATCGTATCATCCATACAGATTTCCATCACAGGCGCTTCGTCGTCTTCCAACAAATAGCCGTGCAAAATCCATTGCCCGTTTTCATAGGTTATATTGCAAACCTCCGGCCCAAACGCACTCTCTAAGGCAGAAATTCTCACAGTATCGGTTTCGGGGTCATAGCCTTTTGCCATTGTCACATCTGCATTGGCAATGCCGAAGTATGCTTCAATATTTTGTTGCACATCCGCAGCGCTGATCAAAGCATAGTAGCCCTCATCCTCATAAACTGCGTCGTCCCACGGGAATCCGCCGAGGGCCGTTGCCAAGGTGGCAATACCGTCGATATTTGTTTTGTTCAGCGTTCCGTCAAACTGCAACGACATGCCTCTATAATAAATGGCGTAGTAATCATACAATAAATTGTATTTCATCTCTTGTGCTTTTACCCATTTGCAGTTTTGCAAGGGGTTGGAGGTCATATCCCCGATTTTTGCGGTCAAATTTTTGGTGTTCAACGCGTTATTGCTGTCCGGTTCAAAGGTAAATGTAATCGGGTAAACGCCTTTGTCCGTCTCAATATACCCGCCGACAAAGCCATAATCGCCTACGCGGGTATCCATGGATATGGCGTTTGCAACCACGGTTTCCCCATTCGGCTTTGTAAAGGTAATCACCATTTCGTGTTCACCGCTGATGGAAATGCTTTCGTACGGATTTTCAATCATACCGATTTCCACATCCGCCGTTACACCCATAAAAGAAGCGGTAACGGTATGGTTCCCGACGCCCCATTCGCTTACAGAAGAATCAAACTCGAATTCCAACGCATATCCGGTTTGTACAGAGATTTCATCGGCCGAGCCGATGATGGTGGGGCCGTTCTTCACCACAACCGTCATTTGGAATTGCAAAACCTCCGGGTATTCCACCGGGTTGTCAATCCCTTGTATCAATGCGCGGTCAGGCGTTAACGAAAAGCTTTCAATGGGTGTTTCGACAATTTCTATGGTATATTCTATGTTGAAACCTAAAAAGTCGAGCAGAACCGTATGTTCTCCAACACCCCACGGTGTCGCGGCACTTTGGTCATCTTCCGTCTCTACCGAATACCAAATTCCGTTCCATTCCAAGCCGCCACGGACGACCTGCGAAGAACCGTCTTTGAAATAGGCGGTTAATGCGGGAACATCATTCCAATATCGGAAGTATTCCACAACAGAATCGGTTTCAGGGTCATAATCGGAGGTCATATACCCGTTCGTTCTCTCAATAATCTCTATCGGCGTAGTTTCGGCAAGTTCCACGCGCGCAACGGGATTTTCAACGATTTCCACCGTAAATTCATCGGTCACGCCCAAAAGCTCTGCCGTAACTGTGTGTTCCCCAATGCCCCACGGTGTCGCGGCACATTGACCATCCAGATAAGATACGCTGTACCAAGTCCCGTTCCATTCCAAACTACCAAAGATGACCTGTGAAGAGCCGTCTTTAAAATAGACGGTTAATGTGGGAATATCATACCAATAGCGGTAGAATTCCGCCATAGAATCGGTTTCTTCATTGTATTCGGAAGACATATACCCGTGCGCTCTCTCGATAATCTTTGCCGGCGCAATTTCGTCAAATGCAATGCGTTCAATGGGGCTTTCGATAATTTCCACCGTAAAGTCGACAGAAACACCCAATAATTCTGCCGTAACTGTGTGTTCCCCAATGCCCCACGGTGTCGCGGCACTTTGGTCATCCATATAGGATACACTGTACCAATTTCCATTCCAATCCAACCCGCCGGAGATAGCCTGGGAAGTGCTGTCTTTGAAATACACGGTCAAAGCGGGCGCATACCAATAATAAAAGTATTCGCTCCCCTCTATCACTTCACCGGTTTCCGGGTCGTACTCGGAATACACAGACCCGTTCGTTTTCTCGATAATCTGCATCGGCAACGATTCGGCAACCTCTACGCGCGCAACAGGATTTTCAACAATTTCCACTGTAAAATCAACGGCAACGCCCAAAAGTTCTGCCGTCACCGTGTGTTCCCCAATGCCCCACGGATTTTCGGCGCTTTGGTCATCCGTATAGGATACGTCGTACCATTCGCCGTCCCATTCCAAAGCGCCGTAGATTTCCTGCGAAGAGCCGTCCGCAAAAAATACGGTCACGGTTGGGGAATACCAATACTTGTAGTATTCCTCACTCTCGGTATAGGTTTCCGCATCATAATCCGTCGTGAAATAGCCATTTGTGTCTTGAATAAGTTGGACATCCTCCACCGAAATGTTCGTGATTTCCGGCGCGGACGCCACGGCGCAAATCGGCACGGAGCAGACAAGCAACAGCATTGCCAACATAACAGCGAGAATTTTTTGACTGCGTGTTCGTTTTTTCATATGCATCCCCCAAAAACAGTATTGTGTTTTTCATATGTATCTCTACATATCCAACCACATCATAGCATGCCAAAAAAGAATTTGTCAACAAAAAAGGTTTCGGCATTTTCACGAAAAATTACCGAAAAGAAAAAAACACCCCATCGGGCGGTCGAGCCGCGCGACGGGGTGGCGGTAAAATCGGTTTTTTCGGTTAAGGTAAGGGGAGCCTAACCTTACTTCCACGACAAAACAACTTCGGGATTTTCAAAAATCTCGTCGAATTTATCAAACAGCGGCAGACAGTCGCCGTAATCGAATGCACGGTGGTCAAAAGCAAAGGTGATGGGCATAATCGTGCGGATTTCCATTTTTTCGTTGCCGTTTTCGTCGGTCACCACGCTCGGGCGGCGCTGGGCGGCGTTAATGGCAAATGCCGTGGTCTGCGGCGGAATAATCTCCAACAAATAGCACATCCCTTTTTGCGCACGGTGCACAGAGCCGAGGTTGGAAACCGTTGTGGTGCCCTGTTCAATGTCGTGCTTCGTCAAGCGCTCAGTTGCGGGAATGGCGTAATATTCTTTTTTTGCACCACCGCGCAAGGTGTGCACCTTGTGCTTGCCGGTTTTCGAGCCATACAGCCGCCGTAGGGTTTGCAAAAGTTTTCCGTTCTTTAAGCCTTGCAGTGTGTTCGCAAGCGAAACCTCATACATCACTTCGTTCATATCGGACTGTTTTGCGCGGCGAACGGTATCGTTGACGGTATCGGTCATCTCTCGAAGCGTTTTGTTGCCCATATCGTGCAAATTGACCGTCATCATACTGCCGTCGGGCAACATAAGCGGCATGGAAATATCAATGGTATCGTGATAATTTAAGCACCCGCGCACAAGCTTGCGGTTAAACTCCAAGGTGGAATTGAGTTTCGGCGCGGCTTTTAAGCCCTCGCAAATCACTTTAAGCATCACGGTGTTGACGGTAATTTTTTGTGCTTTATCGGTGCAGTCCGCATTGAGCGTCTTGCACACTTTCATAAATTCCGTGACATCCGCCTCATAGCTGACAACAGCGTGGGGAATGGTCTCCCAGCTCTCCGAGGTCATATTGGATACGATTTTTCGGGCGATGCCGAAGTGTTCTTGCTTATAAATTGCCATAAGAGGTTACCTCCGTCAAAAATATATGTGATTAAAATGGAGATGTGTTAAATCTGGCTTCAAATGCCGCACAGAGCGCGGGGCGGAATTTCGGGTGCGCAATTTGTATCAGCGCACGCGCGCGTTCCTTCATGGTTTTGCCCTTTAATTGGGCAATGCCGTATTCGGTGACGACATAGTTTACATCGTTGCGCGTGGTGGTGACCGCCGAATGGTCGGTGATTTTCGCCACGATTTTGGAAATGCTGTCCTGCTTTGCGGTGGAGGGCAGTGCGATAATCGAGCGCCCGCCGCGGCTCATGGTCGCTCCGCGGACAAAATCGACCTGCCCGCCGACGCCTGAAAATTGGTGCATACCGATGGTGTCCGAAACAACTTGTCCCATCAAATCAATTTCAATGCAGGAATTGATGGACACCATATTGTCATTTTGCGCAATCACCAGCGGGTGATTCACATATTCAATCGGATAAAACTCCACCGACGGATTTTTGTTGATATACTTGAACAGTTTTTCGGTGCCGAACGCGAAGCCCAAAACGGTTTTGCCGGGGTGCAGATTTTTCAACCGATTGTTCATCACGCCGCTTTCCAACAAATCCACCACGCCGTCGCCGACCATTTCCGAGTGCAAACCCAAATCCTTTTTCCCTTTGAGCGCCTCACAAACGGCATTCGGAATCCCGCCGATGCCTAACTGCAAGCAGTCGCCGTCGTGAATTAAGGAAGCGCAGTATGCGCCGATTTTGCGCTCCGTCTCTGTAATCGGTGCGCTCGGCACCTCGGGCAGGGGCATATCGCACCGCACAAAGCAATCAAATTCCGTCACATGCTTGCGCGCTTTGCCGTAGGTATACGGCACGTTTGCATTGACCTGCGCGATTTTGACGGGGCAATACGAAAGCGTACTTTCAATGTAATCGACATTGGTGCCGAGCGACACATAGCCGTTTTCATCGGGTGGGCTTACGGATAGAATGGTCACGCGCGGGTGCAACATCTCCCGCAGGACCATCGGGATTTCGTAAAAGTGACAGGTGGTGAATTCCGCCGTCCCGCCGGAAATCGCCTTGCGATTAGAACCGGAGGCAAAAAAGGAATGGTATGTAAAGTGTCCGCACATTTCGTCGGAAACCCACGGCGTGTCGCCGAGCATCAACATATTGATGATTTCGACATCGCGGAACTGTCGGTAATGCGCCAAAAGCGCCTGTTCGACGCCGCGCGGCTCCCCACAGCCAAAGGCCGTGACAATGCGGTCGCCGTCCCGAATCAGCGACAAGGCTTCCTCGGCGGTTTTACAGCGGTTGTGATACTCCCGTTCCCAATCCATACTTCTCACCATTTTCACTGTTCTCTGCATTATAATATACATTTTAAATGTTAACCGTCTATTAAAATTATGTTGCAAATCAGCAAAAAAACAGAAAAGTTGGTCTGCTTTTCAGCCGATTTTTTGTAGGATTTGTAGAATTTGGGAAAAACGGTGGATTTTTCTCCTTTTTTATTTCTTTTTTCGAAATATAAGCATATACTTATAATTTTACAGCATTCGGTTTTCTCCGCCGCCCACCACAGAGCATAGACCAAAGCAAGCACAAGCGGACAATTTGGGATTTGTAGGGGTAATTTATACGGTAGGGCGGGGTGATTCCCCTGTTAGGGGAAATGTCTGCGAAGCAGACAAAAGGGTGCCTGAATTCGGAGAATTTTGCCCCCGCCGCAAGGCGCGATGTAAATTAACGGCGGGGGCAAGCCCCCGCCCTACCTTGTAAATACATTTCGTGCGTAGGGAACGGTCTTGACCGTTCCGCAGAATTACATCAAAATCCACGGGCGGCCGAGGTCGACCGCCCCTACGA
>JBJEPU010000185.1:0-29471 GCA_051881395.1 Candidatus Fimenecus sp. | reverse complement strand
GAATGCAACGCAGGCATCAAAATGGGAATTGATACGATTGAAAGCGTTTTGGAGCGCGTGGAAAATCGAGGCTTTTACGCGATTTTGAAAACCTGCAAGGACGAGCACATCAAATTAGAAGCAGAAACAGGTGCACTGTTACAGGAGTTCGGCGAGGAAAGCAAAGAGCCGAACCCGATTGCAAAAGGTATGAGTTATATGAAAACCAATGTAAAAACCGTTTTGGAGCCCGGTGACAAAACCATTGCTGACCTTGTCACCGACGGTTGCCATATGGGCGTAAAGTCCTTAGAACGGTATTTAAACCAATATGAAAATGCTGAACAGCGCGTCAAAGCGATTGCAGAGAAGCTCATCAAAATTGAAAAAAATCTTGCAGATGACATTGCGGCGTATCTGTAATGCTTTTTGGGGAGAGCGGCAAAAAGAAAATGTCAGCCCTCCCCTTTTCTTGTGGCAAACGCACCGTTTTCTCGCATAAAATGCTATTGAGAAAAAATAAGGAGGCCATTTTATGTGCGGAATTGCTGGTGCGGTATCGTACCGCTGTCCTATCGAAGACGAAAAAAACCGCTTTTTAAAAATGCAAAAGGTGTTAGAGCCGCGCGGTCCTGATGCGTGCGGTGCATACTTCACGGAGAATGCGGCGCTTTTGCACACTCGTCTTGCAGTCATTGACCTGAAAAACGGTGCCCAGCCAATGCAGGCGATTGTCAACGAAAATCGCTATACCGTTGTATATAACGGAGAATTGTATAACACAGAAGAAATCAGAAACGACCTGCTTGCCTGCGGGCACACCTTTATCGGGCACAGCGACACGGAAGTACTGCTCAAAGCCTATATAGAATGGCACGAAAAATGCGTTGACCGCTTTAACGGTATTTTCGCCTTTGCCGTATGGGATGAAACACAGAAGTCCCTGTTTATGGCGCGTGACCGAATCGGCGTCAAGCCGCTTTTTTATGTTTTAACCGATACGCATTTTCTATTTGCGTCGGAAATCAAAGCATTGCTTGCAAGCGAGCTTGTAAAACCCGAAGTCAATTTGCAAGGCATTGCGGAAGTGATGCTTATAGGCCCCGGCAGAACGCCCGGTTACGGTGTATTTCGCAACATAGCGGAGTTGCCGCCGGCGCATTATGCCTATTTTACCAAGAACGGCTTGAACATAACGCAGTATTGGGCGCTTCGAGATGCGCCGTTTACGGATTCATTCGAGCAAACCGTGGAAAAGGTGCGGTACCTGGTTACGGACGCCATCACACGCCAGTTGGTTTCCGATGTGCCTGTGTGCACTTTTCTCTCCGGCGGGCTTGATTCGAGCATCATTTCTTCGGTAGCAGACCGATATTTTCATGCGCGCGGGGAACAACTGCACACCTTTACGGTCGGCTACAAAAACAATGACAAATATTTTAAAGCCAGCAAATTTCAGCCGAACAGCGATTCACAATTCGTGGGCATCATGAACGATTACCTACACGCCCAAAATCATTTGATTGAAATAGATACAAAAGAATTGGTGCAAGCCTTATACGCCGCCGTAGACGCCCGTGATTTGCCGGGGATGGCAGATGTGGACAGTTCCTTACTGCTGTTCTGCCGTGAAATTAAAAAGCAAGGCACGGTGGCACTTTCGGGCGAATGTGCTGACGAAATTTTCGGCGGATACCCGTGGTATCGAGACAAAACCATTCGTATGACAGACGGGTTCCCGTGGGCACAATCTACAAGATACCGAAAGACATTCTTGCAGGACGATTTTGCACGACAAATCGACGCGGAAAACTACGTTTACGAAAAATACGCCGATACCGTGCGCCGCACCGATAAAATACAAGGGCTGACGGACACGGAAAGCCGTATGAAAGAAATGATGAAACTCAATTTAGAGTGGTTTATGCAAACGCTGTTAGACCGTAAAGACCGAATGAGTATGGCGTGCGGGTTGGAAGTACGCGTACCGTTTTGCGATTATCGAATTGCAGAGTATTTATACACCGTTCCGTGGGAATATAAAGATTATAAGCACTATGAAAAAGGGCTTTTACGCGAAGCGGTCAAGGATTTGTTACCGGAGGAAATTTTGTGGCGTAAAAAGAGCCCCTATCCCAAAACGCACAATCCTGCCTATCTCGCCGCCGTTCGTCAAGAACTGCAAAAGGTATTGGATAACCAAAATGCGCCGCTTTTCACCATTGTGAAACGAGACGCAGTACAGCAGTTGATGACAGCCGATGTGCGTGAGCCTTGGTATGGGCAGTTAATGACCACACCGCAGACCATTGCCTATTTTGTGCAAATGAATTATTGGTTAGAAAAATACAAAATTCAAATTAAAATGTAAAAATAATGGAGGAAGTTATGAAAGACAACGGATTTACTAAAAAAATTGCGATTGTCGGCACAGGATTTGTCGGCATGAGCTTCGCCTATGCACTGCTTTGCGAAGGTATTGGCGACGAGCTTGTTCTGCTGGACATCAACCGCGAAAAAGCGATTGGAGAAGCAATGGACTTAAACCACGGGCTGGCATTTGCAAAAACCAATATGAAAATCTATGCAGGCGAATACAAGGACTGTCACGATGCGGATATGGTTGTCATCTGTGCAGGCGTTTCGCAAAAACCCGGTGAAGACAGAATTTCACTCTTGAAGCGAAATCAAGCTGTATTTGAAAGCATAATCTCTCCCATACTTGCATCGGGCTTTCATGGGATTTTTTTAGTTGCAACCAATCCTGTGGACATTATGACACGAATGGTGCAACATTTGTCAGGCTTTGACAGCGCAAGGGTCATCGGCTCGGGTACGACATTGGACACGGCGAGATTGCGGTATCTGCTCGGCGCGTATTTATCGGTAGACCCCAAAAATGTGCACGCATATGTTATCGGCGAACACGGTGACAGCGAAATGGTTCCCTGGTCACAGGCAATGGTCGGAACGAAGCCGATTCGAGATGTCATTGCAGAGCACACGGCGTTTTCACAAGACGATTTACAAAATATCGCTTTGGAAGTACAACGCGCCGCCTATCAAATTATCGAAGCCAAAGGCGCAACCTATTACGGCATAGGACTTTCTTTGGTGCGAATCGTCAAAGCCGTTTTCGGCGGAGAAAACAGTATATTGACAGTCTCCGTGCAGTTAGACGCGCCCGACACACTTTGCGGCGTGTATGCAGGTGTCCCTTGTATTTTAGGGCGTGACGGCGTGCGCGAAGTGTTGCATTTAAAATTGGAAGCAGATGAAAAGGATGACTTTTTACAATCGTGTCAAAAATTAAAAGCGGTTTGGGACGAAATGCGCATATAGAAAAAAGCCTCACTAAAAGTGAGGCTTTTTGAAAAGGTATGGTATCAGCTTAATCCCTGCACGGTTTGGAAAGCATAGCCGTTTTCCGTTAAGAAATCTAAATCCTTCACAATTGCCGCCGCACCGGAAACACAGCTGTATAAGGGGTCTTTTGCCAAAATGACCTCTATGCCCGTTTCCGCTTCCAGCATTTTTTTCATACCGTATAAAAGCGAAGTGCCGCCTGTGAGAACAATCCCGTTTTCGGAAATATCGCCGACCAACTCCGGCGGAGTTATTTCCAAAACAGATTTTATGCCACTGACCATTTGATCCAACTGTTCCTGAATACAAGGGAAAAGCTCTGTAGAGGTTACTTCAAAGGACATCGGCATATTGTCCAGACGGCTTTTTCCGTTTGCAATCATGGCAATCTCTTCTTTACGAGGCACGGCGCTACCAAGGCATATTTTTAACCGCTCTGCAGTTTGCGGCCCCACCAAAATATCGCGTTCCTTGCGTAAATATCGTGCGATGGCGTCGTCAATCGACTTTCCGCCGATTTTAACGGATTTGGATACTGCGAGACTGCCCATGGTTACAACAGAAATATCCACTGCTCCGCCACCGATATTGACAATAAACCGCCCCGTAAACGAGTTACTCTCAAATCCAACGCCGATGGCTGAAGCCAGCGATTCCTCAATCAGGCAAACTCTGCCCGCGCCCGCACGCATAGCGACCTCTAAAAAGGTATGCTTTTCTAAATTCGTTGCACCGCTCGGAACGGTCAATACCACATTCGGCTTAAAAATACTGTTGCCGCAAAGGCGCTGAAAATAGTAGCGCAAAATATGCTCGGCGTGGGTATAATCCGAAATAATACCGTTCTGGACGGGGCTTATCACTTCAATCGTTTCGTCGGTTCTGCCGTTAATTGTGTAGGCGGTGTTCCCAATGGCTATGGGTATACCCGTTTCCACATCTATGGCAATCATGGTCGGCTCGTCGAGAATAATGCCTTTGCCCTCGACATACATAATGGTAGAAGTTGAGCCGAAATCTATGCCGACGGTTTTGCCTATCACCCGACGCACCTCCTTTTTGTAAATTCAACTAAATATTTTAGCACAGGCACCGAAAAAAGTAAATCCAAACACAGAAAAAAGGTCGGCATAAGCCGACCTTTTTATCCTTTTACATTACAGAATTGCGCTTTCGTCAATTACAGAAATGCCGTTTGCTTTGAGCACTGCCGACGCTTTCTCGTTATCGTTGACACGCACAATCACATAGGCATGACCTGCTTCGGGGGTTAAAAATGCATAGGCATATTCGACATTTTCGCCCGCATCAGCCAAAACCTTCACAACATTTGCAAAAGAGCCGGTCACATCCGGAATGGAAATCCCAACGACCTCGGTAATGGATACCGCCACACCTGCCGCCTTTAAGACCTGTGCCGCTTTTTCGGTATCAGACACAATCAAGCGCAAAATACCGAAATCGGTTGTATCCGCAATCGAAAACGCACGAATGCCGATACCGCCCTCCGCCAAGAATGCGGTAATATCTGCCAATCTGCCGGGTTTGTTTTCCACGAAAACGGAAATTTGCTGAATTGCCATAAAAATACCTCCTTAAATATGACGGTTATCAATCACGCGGACCGCCTTGCCCTCCGAGCGCGGCAAAGAACGCGGTTCAACCAATTTAATTTTTGCGGATACACCGAGGGTTGCCTGCATAGCGGCTTTAATACGGTTTTCCTGATCCTCCACTTGACGAACAGAGTCGGAGAACAGCGAATCGGACATTTCGATTTTGACGGTCATCACATCCAAATTGTTCACGCGGTCAACCACGATTTGATAGTTCGGCTCCATACCGAGTGACAAAATAACATGCTCCACCTGCGACGGGAACACATTGACGCCGCGGATAATCAGCATATCATCGCTTCTGCCTTTCGGTTTGAGCATTTTGACAAGCGTTCTGCCGCAAGCACATTTTTCGTGTGAAAGTGCAGTAATATCGCGTGTTCTGTAACGAACAAGCGGTAACGCCTCTTTGCCGATACAGGTGAACACCAACTCGCCGAATTTGCCGTCGGGCAACGGCTCTAAGGTGTCGGGGTCTACGACTTCGGGATAGAAATAATCCTCACAAATATGCATACCCGTTTGCTCAGAGCATTCATAGGAAACGCCGGGGCCTGCGATTTCGGAAAGCCCATAAATATCATATGCTTTGATATTTAAGGATTTCTCAATTTCGCGGCGCATATTTTCGCTCCATGCTTCCGCGCCGAAAATACCGGCACGAAGCGGCAATTTCGACGAATCAATCCCCGCCGCTTTTAAAGATTCACCGATAAACATGGCGTAAGACGGCGTACAGCAGATAATATCCGAGCCGAAATCCTGTAAAATCTGCATTTGACGGTTGGTGTTGCCTGCTGATACGGGAATCGCTGTTGCACCGAGTTTTTCCGCACCGTAGTGGAGGCCCAACCCGCCTGTAAACAGACCGTAGCCGTAAGAAACATGAATATAATCGCCTTTTTTACCGCCGGCGGCCGCAATCGCGCGTGCCGCGCCCTCAGCCCAAATATCAATGTCATGCTGGGTGTAGCCGACAACGGTTTGTTTCCCCGTTGTGCCGGACGAAGCATGAATACGAATCAGTTGTTCCCGCGGCACGGCAAACAACCCAAACGGATAGTTATCACGAAGGTCCTGCTTAATGGTAAAAGGCAGTTTCGTAATATCGTCAATCGATTTAATATCCCCGGGCAAAAGTCCGAGTTCGTCGAATTTCTGCTTATAAAACGGAACATTGTTATAGCAGTTTTCGACCATTTTAATAAGGCGCGCCGATTGCAGTGCGTGCAGATATTCCCGCGAGGCGCACTCAATCTCCGGATTGAAATAATTCTGTTGCATTGTTAAAACCCCTTTTTATTTGGAATAAGAATAGCCGTATTCAAATGCTTTGAGATTTAAATCCAAGAACTTTTCGGGAACCGTCGCACGAATGGCATTTTCCCACACATCGTATGCGATTTCCATATGCGAAGCCATCACACCGATTAAAACAACATTCACAGCTTTCGGAGAGCCCGCTTTGACCGCCAAAGAAAGTGCGTCAATTTCGGTTAAATCCGCCCCCGTTGCACGAACGGCATCTAAAACACCCGCAGGATATTCCGCTGTGCCGATAACCACAGGCATCGGGTCAATCTGCTGGGTATTTGCAATAATCGTACCGTCCGTTTTCAAAAACGGTAACCACCGTGCCGCTTCCAACTGCTCAAAGGCAAGAATTAAATCCGCCTGACCTTTCTGCACAATCGGCGACGCAACCTTGTCACCGTATTTGACATAGGTCACCACCGAACCGCCGCGTTGGCTCATGCCGTGCACTTCGGAGACCTTCACATCGTACCCTTCGGACAAAAGTGCCGCGCCGAGTAATCGGCTTGCAAGCAGTGTCCCCTGCCCACCGACGCCGACAATCATAATGCTTTTTGTGTTCATCTTATTTGCCCTCCTCAATCGCACCGAATTTGCACAACTGACTGCACACTGCGCAGCCGACGCACTGTGTAAAGTCAATGACGGATTTTTTCTCTTTCATACTGATCGCGGGGCAACCGATTTTCATACACATTTTACAGCCGACGCATTTCTCTGCATTCACTTTCATCGGCGGATTATGTTTTACATATTTGAGCAACGCGCACGGTCTGCGGGAAATAATCACCGACGGCGCATCTGCCTCCACCTCTTCGCGAATAACTTGCTCACATTCCGCGAGGTTGTACGGGTCAATCACGCGCACGCGGTCAATGCCGACTGCTTTTGCAAGCATTTCAAGGCTGACGGCAGTGGTCGGGTCGCCTTTAATGGTTTTCCCCGTAGTAGGGTTATCCTGATGCCCTGTCATACCCGTAATGCTGTTATCCAAAATAATTACAGTGGAATCGCTTTGGTTGTAGGCAATATTGATAAGCCCCGTCACACCGGAATGCATAAAGGTTGAATCGCCGATAACCGCAACCGATTTTTTCGCGTTTTGTTCGTCCGCTTTATTTCTGCCGTGCAATGCCGAAACAGAAGCGCCCATACAAATGCAGGTATCCATCATACCCAACGGTGCAAGTGCACCGAGCGTATAACAGCCAATGTCGCCGCTGACCGTGACATTCAGTTTTTTGAGCGCATAGTAAAGCCCTCTGTGCGGGCAACCTGCGCAAAGCACGGGCGGGCGCGCGGGAATGTCTAAATCCGTCGCCAAAAATGCGTCCTCTTTGCCCAAAATCACTTTTGCAATCAGGCTTTGCGAATATTCACCCTGCAAAGTGAAAGCCTCTTTGCCGATGACTTCAATCCCGTTCTGCTTGCAGTGTTCTTCAATGAACGGGTCTAATTCTTCTAAAACATATACCTTTTTGCATTTGGCGGCGAAATCCTTGATTTTTTGCACCGGCAACGGATATACGCAACCGAGTTTTAAGTAAGAAGCATTTTCGCCGAGTGCTTCTTTGGCATACTGATAGGAAATACCCGAAGTAATCACACCGATTTCGGTGCTGTTATACTCTACCGTATTGATTTCGGCAGTTTCCGCCCATGCAATCTGGTCTAAAATGCGCTGTTCCACAACCACATGTTTTTTGATAGCCATACCGGGCATCATGACATATTTCATCGGGTCTTTTTTATATTCTTTTAAAGCCTTTTCATCGCGCTCGCTTACATGCACAAGGCTTCTGGAATGTGCCACGCGCGTTGTTAAACGCAAAATCACAGGTGTATCGAACTGTTCCGACAATTCAAAAGCGAGTTTCGCGTATTGTAAGCATTCTTCGGAGTCGGACGGCTCCAACATCATCACTTTTGCCGCTTTTGCATAGTGGCGGGAGTCCTGCTCATTTTGCGAGGAATGCATTCCGGGGTCATCGGCAACGGCAATGACCATACCGGCGTTAATGCCGGTATAAGACGCCGTAAACAACGGGTCAGCGGCAACATTCAAGCCGACATGCTTCATTGCGCAAAACGAACGCGCCCCGGCGATTGCCGCGCCAGCCGCAACCTCCATTGCCACCTTTTCATTCGGCGCCCATTCGCTGTAAACATCGTCATATTTGGCAATGCACTCGGTAATTTCGGTACTCGGCGTGCCCGGGTAGCTGGAAGCCACACGTAAGCCAGCCTCATAAAGCCCGCGCGCAACCGCCTCATTCCCGATTAAAAGTTTTTTACTCATTCTTTCACCTCAGTTATTGATTTCTCAAATCCACAACGCGTTTTGCCTTGCCGACAAAACGTTCAATCGTATTCGGCTCCACAATGCTGACCTTGCATTGAATACCGAGCACGGTATGAATATTATGCTTAATGCGGTTTTGCAGTTCTTGAATTTTACCGTAGCTTTCAAGCAACGAAGTATCGGAAAGTTCCACCTGAATTTCCAAAGTATCCGCAAAGCCCTCGCGGCGAACAATCAGTTGATAATGTGGACTGACCTTATCCATCCCGATAAGTACACTTTCAATCTGCGACGGGAACACATTTACCCCGCGGATTTTCAGCATATCGTCGCTTCTGCCCTTAATTTTATCCATACGCGCAAAGGTTCTGCCGCATTTGCAGGGTTCATAGGTAAGGCGCGAAATATCACGCGTGCGGTAGCGCAAAAGCGGAATGCCCTCTTTGGTGAGCGTTGTAATGAGCACTTCGCCTGTTTCCCCTTCCGGCAGGACTTCCAGCGTCTCGGGATTGACGATTTCCGTTAAGAAATAGTCCTCGTTGATATGTAACCCGCAACGCTCCTCGCATTCGCCGGAAACGCCGGGGCCCATCAGTTCACTCATACCGTAGTTGTCGGTAGCAAACAAGCCCCAACCGTTTTCAATCTGCGTACGCATTTCGGGCGTACAGCCTTCCGAGCCAAACAGCCCCAAACGCAAATGATAGTCGGACATCGGGTATTCCAAGGATTTTGCGGTTTCCGCCATATACAAAGCATAAGACGGCGTAGCGACCAAAGCCGTTGTCTTAAAGTCCCGCATAAACATCAAGGCTTTTTCAGTATTCCCGCTGGAATTCGGCACTACGGTACAGCCGAGCTTTTCCAAGCCATAATGCAGACCCAAAGCCCCTGTGAACATACCGTAGCCAAACGAAATCTGCACAATATCGTCCGCAGTCGCCCCCGCCGCCGCGCAAAGACGCGCCATACAGTCCGACCAAACCTCTAAATCGTGTTTGGTGTAGCCAACCACCGTCGGTTTGCCCGTTGTGCCGGAGGAAGCGTGAATGCGCACAATATCCCGCATCGGTACCGCAAACAGGCCGAACGGGTAATTGTCACGCAAATCCGCTTTGGTCGTCGGCGGAATGCGGCGAATATCGTCCAAAGTTTTAATCTGGTCCGGCGTGACGCTCGCGTCATCTAACTTCTTTTTGTAGAACGGAACATTGTCATAGCAATATTTCACCGTATATTTCAACCGTTCCAGCTGTATTTCCTCAATTTGTGCGCGGGACATCGTTTCGACGTCTTTTTGAAAGAACATAACCCCTAATTTCCACCTTTCTGATAAAAGCACTGAACAGCCGCAGTAAATTACTGCGGCTGCACAGAAATCCACTATTTTGGATTATAGCATATTTATTCGTTTTCGACAACACCATTATAGAAGAAATCCACAACTTCTTTTTCGGATTTTTTCTTGGTCAAAGCACTGACTGCCAAACACATCGCAATGGATACAAGCATCGCAATGCAAGCATACAAAGGCCCTTGCGCCATCAGTTTCAAAACTATGGGCGCTTGCACACCGCAGAGATTTAAAATCTTACTGCCTGCGGGCACAATCGCAATGCAGAAGCCCGACAGAATACCCGCCCAAGCGCCGTATTTGTTTAAGCCCTTGTAATAGAGTGCCAAAACATACGGGGCTAAGAAAGAACCGGAAATAATCCCCCATGAATAGCTCATCATATCCAAAATCGGCGTTTTGGTATTCGCCACGACATAAGACAGAATGATAAAGAGAATACAGAAAATTTTAGTAAGCATACTTTTCTGCTTGTCCGTCATATCTTTTTTCACTTTCACCGACACCAAATCAATGCTCAGCGCACTGCCTGCCGAAAGCGTAATGGAGCAAAGCGTTGAAACCGAAGCCGAAAGCAAAAGCACAATGATAATGCCCAACAGCACTGTCTGCAGCGACGAATCTTTCAGCATATTCGGCACAATGTAGTCAGCCGCAGGCATATTTACGCCGACAGTGTAATACATGTGGCACAGCGAACCGATAAAATAGCCGCCGCCCGCAATTAAGAATGCAAACACCGTAGAAATCACGATACCGCGTTTTGCCTGTTTATCGTCTTTAATGCCGAAATATTTTTGCACCATCTGCGGCAAGCCCCAAGTACCGAAGCTCGTCATTAAAACGGTTGCCATTAACGAAACCCATTGCGATGCATTCAGCGTCGGAAGCCCCGCCTCGGAGTTTGCGTACGCGGCAAGTCCTTCTAAGCCACCGACCTTGTCACAGCGGACAACAAAGACCAAGAGAAGCGTAACGCCGACCATCATCACAATGCCCTGCACAAAATCCGCGCGCGCCTGCACAAGATAGCCGCCGAAGGTCACAAGCAAAATGGCAAGCACCGCAATAATAATTAAAAATACGGTGTCGTTGATGCCGAGAAGCACATCTGCCACACTTGCAAGCCCGCTGTAAACCGACGCGGAATACGGCACAAGGAACAGGAAAATCACAGCCGCCGCAAAGACGCGCATGGCGGTGCTGTTATAGCGTTTTTCAAAATACTCGGGCATGGTTTTCAACTTTAAACGCGCGGAGACGTCGCGCGTTCTGCGCGCAAGCACCGCCCACGCAAGTAAGGAGCCGAATACCGCGTTACCGATACCCGCAAGAATGCCCCAAAGCCCGAAACTAAGCCCGGTTTTGCCGGCATACCCAACAAACATCACCGCCGAGAAATACGCCGTACCGTAAGACAAAGCAGACAGCCACGCCCCCGCGTTTCTGCCGCCGACGGTAAAGTCCGCAATACTTTTGGACTTTCTGCCCGAAACGACCCCGATGATAACCAATGCCAATATGTATACGGCTATGGTAATCCAAATCACTGTTTTCTCCATAATTCCTCCCACGCACTTTTGCGCTTTTGTGTTGTGTCACTTTAAAACTTTTACCCGTTAAAGTGATTGTATATCATTATACCCTCTTAACGCGAAACGGTCAAGAGGGCAAAAGCAACTAAATATGGAGCAGTCTTTTGGCGTTATTACACAGAATTTTTTCGGTAACTTCTGCCGACAAATCCAAAGAATGTATCAGCCGCACTTCGTTTTCCGCTGTGCTCCAAGGCATATCACTGCCCAAAAGAATGCGATCGGCGCTATGCGCGGCAAGAATTCTTTTAACATACTCCGGCGGCATTTTACCATAGGAAAACGCCGTATCCAAATATACCTTCTTGCCGCATAAGGTTTCGAGTACATCTTCCCATAAAAGGTATCCGCCGAAATGCGCCGCCACAACAGGCGCGTCACCGAACAAATCCAAAACGCTTAACAACCGTTGCGGCGTGCAATGCACGGGCTCAGGATAGCCGATATCCACCCCTGCGTGGAATACAGTAATCAAGCCCAATTCCGCAATTTTTTCATAAATCGGGAACATACGCTTTTCGTCCACAAAGAAATGCTGATAGTCCGGGTGCAGTTTAATGCCTTTGATGCCTGCCGCTTTTAAACGCTCTAATTCATCGAGGGCATCGGGGCTGTCGGGGTGCACGCTGCCAAACGGGATGAGCGTGTCATCGCCGACAAGCGAAATCGCAAAATCATTCACCTTTCTTTGCTGTTTCGGGTTGGTGGCAATATTCAGCACTACGCCCAAATCCGCACCGTTTTGCTTCAAAGCATATTTTAAAGAGGAGATTTTCCCGTCATACATCGGTGCAACGCCGCCCGAGCATTTGGAAAGCGCGGGAATTGCCTTTTCGGCGACCGCGTCAGGAAATGCATGGATATGAAAATCAATAACCAATTCTGTTCACCTTATTTCCGTTTCGCCCAATCCTTCATTCTCTGTTCTTTGGACAAAATCTTTTTACGAAGCCGAATATTGTGCGGCGTAATTTCCACCAATTCGTCTTCCTTAATAAATTCCATAGACTGTTCAAGGCTCAGTACCGTATGCGGCACCAAACGAAGCGCATCGTCAGAGCCCGAAGCACGGGTGTTCGTCAGATGCTTTTGTTTGCAGACATTGCAGACAATATCTTCATTTTTTGCGCACTCGCCGACAATCATCCCTTCGTACACAGGTACGCCCGGTCCGACAAACAGTCTGCCGCGGTCTTGCGTATTGAACAGACCGTATGCACTCGTTTCGCCCGTTTCATGTACGACAATCGAGCCGCGCTCGCGCGTTTGAATATCGCCTTTATAGGGCTCATACCCTGCAAACAGGTTATTCATAATCCCGTTGCCGTTGGTATCGGTCATAAACTCCGAACGGTAGCCGATAAGCCCCCGTGCGGGAATACGGAATTCCAAATGCGTCGAGCCACCGTCACGCGTGCCCATATTTTCAAGTTCGCCGCGTCTTGAACCTATTTTTTGCATCACCGCGCCGACATATTCCTCAGGTACTTCTACAATCAGCAATTCAATCGGTTCGAGCAGTTTTCCGTTCTCGGTTTTTGTAATCACTTCCGGTCGGGAAACCTGAAATTCGTAATTTTCACGGCGCATGGTTTCAATCAAAATAGAAAGATGCAGTTCCCCGCGCCCCGAGACCTTAAAGCAATCGGTGGAATCCGTTTCCTCCACGCGCATACTGACATTGGTTTCTACTTCTTTAAATAAACGGTCGCGGATATTGCGTGAGGTCACATATTTGCCGTCCTGCCCGGCAAAGGGGCTGTCATTGACCATAAAGTTCATTGAAATGGTCGGCTCGTCAATCTTGACAAACGGCAAAGGCTCCACACAGTCGGGCGCGCAAATTGTCTCGCCGATATTTAAGTCGGCAATACCCGAAACACAAATCAAATCCCCGACTGCGGCTTCTTCCACTTCGACACGCTTTAAGCCCTCGAATTGATACAAACGCGAAATTTTGACATTTTCCTGCGTGCCGTCGGTTTTGCAAAGCACAACCATATCGTTGCGGTGAATTCGACCACGCTCCACACGGCCGATGCCGATACGCCCGATATAATCGTCATAATCCAGGCTCGAAAACAATACCTGCAACGGTGCGTCAATATCGCCCTCAGGCGATTCGATGTTTTCGAGAATAGAGTCAAACAACGGGCGCATATCCCCTTCGCGTACATCAGGGTCTAAGGAAGAATACCCATCCTTTGCAGAGGCGTACACCACGGGGAAATCAATTTGGTCCTCGTTTGCGCCGAGTTCGATAAACAAATCCAAAACCTCGTCCACAACCTCCGCAGGGCGTGCACCGGGGCGATCGATTTTGTTGACAACCACAATGACTTTCTTTTCAAGTGCCAATGCCTTGCGTAAAACAAAGCGGGTTTGCGGCATACAGCCCTCAAACGCGTCAACCAGCAGTAAAACGCCGTCCACCATTGTCAAAATACGTTCTACCTCGCCGCCGAAATCCGCGTGGCCTGGGGTATCCACTATATTGATTTTCACATCTTTATAATGTACCGACGTATTTTTCGATAAAATCGTAATGCCGCGCTCGCGCTCCAAATCGTTGGAGTCCATCACGCGCTCCTGCACAACTTCGTTGGAACGGAAAATACCGCTTTGCTTCAAAAGCTCGTCTACAAGCGTGGTTTTGCCGTGGTCAACGTGCGCAATAATGGCAATATTTCGTAAATTTTCTCTACACTTCAAACTATTCACCTTCACACAGAATTTCACAATTTGGTATTTTACCACCATTTTCGTCAATTTACAAGCACACAAACGAACATATGCCTTTACAAATTGCGTGATTTTTTGTAAAATATTCTCAAAACACAAAATGAGGTGGCTGTTTTGGCAAATTCGCGCAGAGCTTTGCTTTGTTCTTCTTTGGAAAAGATTTTCCCTGAAACCGATGCGATTGAGACGGAATTTACCGTATTTTCGATGTTTAAAAATGAAAAAAAATCCTTTCAATTCGCTGTGGAAGCGAAAAAAGGCGAAACGATTTCTTTTTCCGTTATGTCTCCCCTGCAAAATGCATTGCACTTTTTCTATGTAAAAATGATACCGGCAGGTACCAATGCACCGAAAGATGCCGATGATTATTACATAGCAAAGGATAAGACCGCATACCCCGATTTACTTTTGCCGCTGTCCGAGAATGAATTTACGACAGAATATGACGGAATGAATACGGTTTGGGCGGAAATACAATCCGATGCAGATTTACCTGTCGGACAGCATGAGATACAAATTACCGTATGCGCCGACGGTAACGAAACAGCATTGCAGTTAACTGTGGAAGTGCTTGACGATATCTTGCCGAAGCAGGATATAATTTATACCAACTGGTTTCACACCGACTGCCTCTCGGAATATTACGGCGCGAAAGTCTTTTCAGATGACTATTGGCGCATCACGGAAAACTTTTTACGCCGTGCGACAGAATACGGGATGAACTGCGTTTTAACCCCGCTGTTCACCCCGCCGCTCGACACAAAAATCGGTGGTGAGCGCCCAACCGTGCAGTTAGTGGATGTGACGGTGACGGGCAAAGATAGGTATTCTTTCGGCTTTGATAATTTAGAAAAATGGCTCTCGATGTGTGACCGCTGTGGGATTGTATACTATGAAATGTCGCACCTGTTCACGCAATGGGGCGCACGGCACGCCCCAAAAATTATGGCGCAAAAGGACGGAGAGACCGTACAGATTTTCGGCTGGAAGACACGCGCCGCAGGAAAGCCTTACAAACGCTTTTTGGAACAGTTTTCCAAAGCAATTTTGCAGTTTATCGATGAAAAAGGCATCCGAGAACAATGCTTTTTCCACATTTCCGACGAGCCCGGGAAATCTGTTATGCGGCCGTATAAAAAGGTAAGTAAAATCGTACACAAATATTTTACTGATGTCAGAATTATTGACGCACTTTCGGATTTCAAATTATACGAAAAAGGGTTAGTGGAAACGCCTATTCCCGCCAACAACCGCATCGAGCCTTTTATCGGCAAAGTGCCCGAGCTTTGGACTTACTATTGCTGTGAGCAGGGTAAAGACAATGTTTCCAACCGATTTTTTGCTATGCCTTCGGCGCGTAACCGCATTTTAGGCGTACAGCTTTACAAATTTGATGTAAAGGGCTTTTTGCATTGGGGGTATAATTTCTATTTTCTGCAATACTCCAAAGGTCTGATTGACCCCTACAAGGTCACGGACGCGGGCGGTGCGTTTTATTCGGGTGACAGTTTTGTGGTCTACCCCGCCAAAGACGGCACGCCGTACAATTCCCTACGGTTAAATGTGTTTTATGATGCGTTTCAAGATATGCTTGCCTTAAAGCTTTTAGAAAGCAAAATCGGCAGAGAAAAGACGCTTGCCGTTTTAGAGGACGGTTTAAAAAAACCGATTACTTTCTCGGAATATCCGCATGGCGATAAATGGATTTTGGAAATGCGCGAACGCGTAAACCGAGCAATTATAAACGCAGAATAAAGTTCAACCCCTAAATCCGCGGATTTAGGGGTGATTTTATGCAAATGTGGATTAAAACAGATACCCGTCATAGCCCCAAGTATCTATAAACGAGAATTTCACATAGGTGCGATTTTGCGGCACGGAAAGCGCACTTTCCAAAATCCTGCAAATTTCGGCGGTCAGCGCCTCGCATGCGTTACGCGGGGCTGACCCGTACACACTCACCTCGCACATCGCCGTGGGCGCGGCTTGATTGCCTTTGAAATACAAACGGCAACCGTCCTCGATATTCACCATCAAGTACCCTTCACTTTTCCCGGGCAACAGCGAAATGGCTTTGCCGAGTTCGGTTTTGACGGTCTCAATTTGGCTGTCGGTTACTTTTTCGGATACTTTTACATTGATAAACGGCATAACAGTTTCTCCTTTTCTTAATACAGCACCTTAGACAATATATAGCAAATCCAAAGCGCAACCACAAAAAATCCTTCGGCGGGAATGGCGAGTTTTGTATATGGGCATTTCCAGCCTTTATCCACACACAAAAAGATGGTTCTGGTTACGAAAACCGTGGTTGAAAAATATAAACCGCCAACCAACGAATAGACAGGCGTGCCGAGTTTTAAGGTTAAATAGAGCAAAAACGCGCCGAGCGCAAACGAAATGCCGCCGTAATACACGCGAATTTCCGTTTTACCGGCATTGTCCACGGGTTTCACCGAAAAACTTTCGGCATTTTTAATCGGACTGATGATAAACACAATCGCCATACCGAAAAAATAGCCGACCAAACCCAATACTGCGATACTTGCGGGGATATTTTGCAAAAACAATTCTTTCATTTTGTATCCTCGTTTCTTTGGTTAAAATATTTTGTATATATCAACGCGTCCTCCTCGGGGTCGCGGTAAAAGTGTTTGCGTTTTCCGACCGCCGCAAAACCGCATTTTTCATAAAGCGAAATTGCCGCTTGGTTGCTTTCGCGCACTTCCAGAGAAACAAGCTGTGCGGATTCCTGTTCGGAAACAGACAACAACACACGCAAAAACAGTTCGCCAATCCCCTGTTGACGGTAGGCAGGCAACACCGCGATATTGGTGATATAAACTTCCCCTGCAATGTTGTTGGCGCCGATGTAGCCGACCACTTCACCATCTTTAATTGCCGCAAAAAATCGTGCTGTCGGATTTTCGAATTCTTCGCGGATGCCTTGTTCTGTCCACGGGTGCGCAAAACATTCGGTTTCAATACGGACAATGCCGTCAACTTGTTCTTTCTGCATTTTGACAATCGCATCAATGCCGAATACAAAACGAAAAACCGAAGGCATTTTTTCAAAAATTGCCCGGGCGCACGCGGCGTACACACTTTCATCACCCATAAACGGGTCGGGCACACCCAAAACCATCAGCCGTTCGGCAGGTACATATGCACGCAACGCCGCCGCGTGGGAGTCGGTCATACAGACAAAATAGGCGTTATCCGCAAAATCATACGGCGTCAGCGTATTCGCACGGTGTGCGGAAATATCCGCGCCGAGCGCTTTTGCGGCTTTTACGGCATTCTCTGTCGGCGGATCGCCACAACAAGCCGCCAAGCCCGCGCTTTTCACCGTGATAAAATCCATATGCATATTATGAAGATACAGGCGAAATAATCCCTCCGCCATCGGGCTTCGGCAAGTATTGCCCGTACAAATAAAATATACTGTCTTCATTGCTTATCCTTTTGCATCATACCAAGTTTTGCCGATATTGGCATCGCTCTTTAAGCGCACTTTCATTTTGCAGGCATTTTCCATTTCCTCGGAAACGATTTTCGCCGCCTTTTGCGCCTCGGCTTCGGGCGCTTCTACAATCAATTCATCGTGCACCTGCAAAATTAATTTTGCCTGCATATTTTCTTCTTTTAAGCGACGGTATACACGAATCATCGCGATTTTAATAATATCCGCCGCTGTGCCCTGAATCGGCATATTGCGTGCCACGCGTTCCCCAAAGGAACGGAGCATACCGTTTGAAGAGGCGAGTTCCGGCAGATAACGGCGGCGCGCAAACAGCGTTTTTACATAGCCGTCTTTTTTTGCCTGCTCCACAACCTCTTGCATATAGCGGTCCACGCCCGCATACAGGTGTAAATAATCTTTGATGTAACGGTCCGCCTCGGCGCGCGTTACGCCGATATCCTTACTCAACGAAAATGCACCGATACCGTACACAATGCCGAAGTTCACTGCCTTTGCGCGGCTTCGCATTAGAGGCGTAACCAATTCTTCGGGCATATGGAACACCTGCGACGCGGTGACGGTATGAATATCTGTATCCTCGTTAAATGCCGCAATCATCGCTTGGTCATCAGCTATATCGGCAAGCACGCGCAATTCAATTTGTGAATAATCCGCGTCCACAAGCAAATTGCCGTCTGCGGCTTTGAAAAATTTACGCATTTCGCGTCCCAATTCCTGACGCACGGGGATATTTTGCAAATTCGGCTCTGTCGAAGAAATACGCCCCGTTCGCGTTTCGGTTTGGTTAAAGCAGGAATGAATTCGCCCATCGTCAGCGATAACCTTTAACAGCCCCTCGCAATAGGTGGATTTCAACTTTGCTAAGGTACGGTAATCCAGAATACAGCGGACAATTTCGTATTCATCCGCAAGCCCTTCCAAAACCTCGGCATTGGTGGAAAAGCCCGTTTTGGTTTTCTTTTTTGTGGGAATTTGCAGTTTTACAAACAGAATTTCACCGAGTTGTTTCGGGGAATTGATATTAAACTCCTCCCCTGCCAACTCGTAAATGCGGCTTTGCAGTTCGGCAATTTTCCCTGTCAGCATTTCATTAAACTGCTCAATCCCCGCTTTATCGACCAATACGCCAATTTGCTCCATGGACGCAAGCACTTCGGCAAGCGGGATTTCAATAGTCTCCAAAAGAGACATTTGCTCGTTTTGCTCCAACCGCACCGTCAATTTATCGCAAAGCGAATGCAGATTTGCGCAATCCGAAAGCAATTCTTCTTCGGTTTCGGCGGTGTTGGTAACGGGAGAATACTCTTGTAAAAGGCGGTGCAAATCATACTCCTTTGCCGAAGGGTTCAACAGATATGCCGCAAGCGTAATATCCATTTTTATATTTTTTGCGGTTACGCCGTTTCTCAAAGCATATGCAAATATCTCTTTTGCGGAATAGACATATTTTTCAGCGGTTTCGTCTGCCAAAAGCGATAAAAAGAGTTCTTTCTGTTCTTTTTCTGCCAAATCCGCAAGAAGCAAGTCGGTTTCCGTTTGAAAATAAACCGTATTATCGTTGACAAAGTAAAGATAGGTCTTCCCGTTTTGTAATACGGTTGAAAGCGCGTCAAGCCCCGTTTTGACAGGCAGTTTTTTCTGCTCCGCCTGTTTTGCTGCTTGCGCGGCGTTTTCCCCATACAAATGCAATTTTTCTAAAATCTTAAACATTTCAAGAGACACAAGAATCCCTGTTGCCTCTTGCACATTCGGCGCGTCTTTCACATAGTGCGCCGCATTGGTGTCCACAGGTGCGTCCAAATCAATCGTGCCGAGTTTATAGCTTAAATACGCCATATCGCGGTCAGAGAGCAGTTTTTGCCGTACGCCGGGCTTGATGTCCAGCGTTTCAATATCCGCATAAATGCGGTCGATTGAGCCAAAACGCTGTATCAAATCCTCGGCGGTTTTTTTGCCGATACCCGCAACACCGGGGATATTGTCGGAACTGTCACCCATTAACGCTTTAATGTCAATCATTTGCTGCGGCGTAACGCCGTATTCGTCTTGAATACGCGCAATGTCATACACATTGGTTTCCGCCCGCCCCATTTTGGTAGAAGCAAGCAAAACTTGCACATTCTCGCGCACCAACTGCAAACTGTCGCGGTCGCCTGTGGCAATAAAGCATTGGTCATTTTCCCCGATGTGCGCCGAAAGCGTACCGATAATATCGTCCGCCTCAAAGCCTTCTTGGGTGACAATCTTATAGCCCAAAGCCGTCAGCAATTCTTTTAAAACAGGCATTTGCTCGGCGAGCTCGGCGGGCATACCTTTGCGGTTGGCCTTATAGCCGTCATATATTTTGTGCCGAAAGGTCGGTGCTTTCAAATCAAAGGTAACCGCTACCGCGTCGGGTGTAAACTCATCCTCTAATTTCATCAAGATATTCATAAAGCCGTAAATCGCGTTGGTATAGCGACCGTCTTTGGTCGTTAAAAGCTTGATACCGTAAAAGGCGCGGTTTAAAATGCTGTTGCCGTCCAAAACCAATAATCTCATAGGTCATTCTCCACAAAATGATGTATAGATAAACTATACCATAATTTTCCCCGAAATGCACGATAATTTTCAAGTTGCCCGAAAAAATAAAATGTGATATACTCTTTTTAATTCATTTTAGGGAGTTTATATGGAAATCGGAAGTTTAAAAATCAACGGGCACGCTTCTCTCGCCCCGATGGCGGGTGTGGCAGACCGTGCTTTTCGGGAATTATGCGTCGGGTACGGCGCTTCATATGTTGTTTCGGAAATGATTAGCTCGAAAGGCGTTTCGTTAGGCGATAGAAAATCCAAACAGTTAATGCAGTTATCCGATGCAGAGCGCCCGGCGGGCGTGCAGATTTTCGGGAGTGACCCCGAAATCATGGCAGAGAGCGTGAAAACCGTTTTGGAGGTAGAGCCGCAGTTTGTGGACATCAATATGGGCTGTCCCGCGCCGAAAATTGCAGGAAACGGCGGCGGCGCGTCGCTGATGCGCAACACCGAACTTGCCGAGAAAATCGTGTCGGCTGTGAAAAATGCTTGCGGTGAACTTCCCGTTACCGTAAAAATTCGCGCGGGTTGGGATTTTGACACGATAAATGCTGTGGAAATGGCAAAGCGCGCCGAAAACGCAGGCGCGGCGGTAGTCACGGTACACGGCAGAACGCGCCAGCAAATGTATGCGCCGCCAGTCAATCACGAAATCATTGCAGAAGTGAAAAAAGCCGTGTCCATTCCCGTTGTCGGCAACGGCGATATTACAGACGGCATCTCCGCCGCGAAAATGCTGGAAGATACCAACTGTGACTTTTTAATGGTCGGCAGAGGGGCGCTTGGCAGGCCTTGGGTATTTCAACAGATTAACGCCTATTTAAACGAGGGCAGAATTTTGCCCGAGCCGCCCGTTTCCGAGCGAATGCGCGTGATGCTTAACCACATTCAAATGCTTTGTACTTATAAAGGTGAACGCGTCGGCATTCGGGAAGCGCGCAAGCACGCCGCATGGTACACAAAAGGCATACGCGGCGCGGCGCAATACCGACGGGAGCTCGGTATGCTGGAAAGCATTTCGCAGTTAGAAGAAATCGCCTATAAAATTTGTGCCGAAAATTGCTGATAATCAACAAAAACGACTGATTTGTTTTATAGAAATCAGTCGTTTTTTGGGTTTCTGAAAAATTCATTGATAATTCATTGACAAAGGCGTATTTCAGTATTAAAATACCTTTATAAGTTTGTTAAAAAAATAAATAAGTTAGGAGATATTTTGCAAATGGGACTTACAGTTGCGCAAAAATTGATTAAAAGCCATTTACGCAGCGGCGATATGACCGTCGGCAGTGAGGTCGGGTTAAAAATTGACCAAACGCTGACGCAGGACGCCACCGGCACAATGGCTTATTTGGAGTTTGAGGCAATGGGCGTGGAGCGCGTGCGCACGGAACTTTCCGTGGCGTATATTGACCACAATACCCTGCAAACGGGTTTTGAAAATGCCGACGACCACCGCTTTATTCAGTCTGTCGCCAAAAAGCGCGGCATTCGCTTTTCGAGACCGGGCAACGGCATTTGTCACCAAGTGCATTTAGAGCGTTTCGGAAAACCCGGTAAAACCTTAATCGGGTCGGACAGCCATACCCCCACCGGCGGCGGCATCGGTATGCTGGCGATGGGCGCAGGCGGTTTGGATGTTGCGGTTGCCATGGGCGGCGGCACTTACTATATTACCATGCCTAAAATCGTTAATGTGCACTTAACCGGCAAATTAAACCCCTATGTTGCGGCAAAAGATGTGATTTTAGAGGTTTTACGCCGTATGACCGTAAAAGGCGGCGTCGGAAAAATCATTGAATACACCGGCGAGGGCGTAAAAACGCTTTCCGTGCCCGAGCGTGCGACCATTACCAATATGGGCGCGGAACTGGGCGCGACCACTTCCGTATTCCCGTCCGATGAAGTGACTAAGGCTTTCTTAAAGGCGCAGTCCCGTGAAGAGGATTGGATGGAACTCAAAGCGGACGAAGACGCCGTTTATGATGAAACCATTGAAATTGATTTGTCTGCACTTGCACCGATGGCGGCCATGCCGCATATGCCCGACCGCGTGAAATCCGTCACGGAAATCGGACCGATTAAAGTTGACCAGGTATGGATCGGCTCTTGCACGAACTCCTCGCTTATGGATATGCTGAAAGTCGCGGCGATTTTAAAAGGCAAAACCGTTTGCCCGACGGTCAGCCTGTCGATTGCGCCCGGCTCGAAGCAGGTGCTCAATATGCTTGCGAAAAACGGCGCACTCGCCGATATGATTGACGCAGGCGCGCGTATTTTGGAAAGCGCATGCGGTCCCTGCATCGGCATGGGGCAATCCCCCAATTCCGCAGGCATTTCGCTTCGCACCTTTAACCGCAATTTTGAAGGCCGTTCCGGCACGGCAGACGCGGGTATTTATCTTGTCAGCCCCGAGGTTGCGGCGTATTCTGCGCTGACGGGTGTGCTCTCCGACCCGCGGGAATTGGGCGCGGCACTCGATATTCAAATGCCTGAAAAATTTGAAATCAACGACAATATGGTCGCACTCCCCGCTTCTCCCGAAGAAGCCAAAGATGTAGAAGTGCTGTACGGTCCGAATATTAAGCCGTTCCCGACAACCGAAAAACTGCCCGAAAGCATCACGGCAAAAGCGGTTCTCAAAGTCGGCGACGATATTACCACCGACCACATTATGCCCGCAGGGGCGAAAATTCTCCCCTACCGTTCCAATATTCCGTATCTGTCGCAGTTCTGCTTTGCAGTTTGCGACAAAACCTTTGCAGAGCGTTGCAAGGCGGAAGGCAAAGGCATTATCATCGGCGGCGCAAACTACGGGCAAGGCTCTTCGCGTGAACATGCGGCGCTTGTACCGCTGTATCTCGGCGTAAAAGCAGTTGTCACCAAATCCTTTGCGCGTATTCACTGTGCGAACTTAATCAACGCAGGTATTTTGCCGTTGAACTTCAAAAACGAAGCGGATTATGACAAAATCTCGCAAGGCGATGAGTTGAGTTTGGAGGGTATTAAGACTGCAATTGTCAATGACCAACCCGCCGTGCTCAAAAACCTGACCACCGGCGAAAGTTACGAATTAAAATATGATTTAACCAAGCGCCAAAAGGACATTATCCTCGCGGGCGGCTTGCTCAATTACACAAGAGAATCTTTATAAGGAGAGACAGAAATGACGGAAGAAAATTTGCAGGCGGCACTTAAAAAATTTGAAGAATTGGTGCGCGAACAATCCGCGCGTTCCGACCGCATTAAAGCGGAAAAAGACTTTATTGATTACGAAAAGCTGGACAAAATCATCATCGGCGTTTGCGGCGGCGACGGCATCGGGCCGATTATCACCAAAGAATCTGCGCGCGTATTGGAATACATTTTGGCAGACGATGTAAAAAACGGCAAGGTAGAATTCCGCACGATTGACGGCTTGACCATTGAAAACCGCGTTAAAGTCATGAAAGCCATTCCGGACGATGTGTTAGAGGAATTAAAGGCTTGCCATGTCATTTTGAAAGGACCGACCACTACCCCGCAGGCGGGCGACCCGTGGCCGAACATTGAAAGTGCAAATGTGGCAATGCGCAAAGCGCTCGATTTGTTCGCAAATGTTCGTCCCGTAAAAGTGAAAGAGCAAGGCATTGACTGGACCTTCTTCCGCGAAAACACCGAGGGTGCGTATGCCGTCGGGTCAAAAGGTGTCAATGTCGACGATGACCTCGCGATTGACTTTGTTGTCACCACCTCCGAAGGTAGCGAACGCATTGCGCGTCTCGCATACGAATATGCGCGAAAAAACGGCAAAGAGCGCGTTTCCATTATCAATAAAGCCAATGTTATCAAAACCACAGACGGCAAATTTTTACGCATCTGCAAAAAAGTCGGCGAAGAATATCCCGAAATCACAACCGACGAGTGGTATATTGACATTACCACCGCAAAACTGATTGACGAGAAACGCCGCAAAGATTTCAAGGTGTTCATTCTGCCGAATTTATACGGGGATATTATTACGGACGAAGCCGCTGAATTCCAAGGCGGCGTCGGTACGGCAGGCAGTGCAAACCTCGGCAAGCGTTATGCAATGTTTGAGGCCATTCACGGTTCTGCACCGCGTATGATTCGGGAAGGGCGCGGGCAATATGCTGACCCCTGCTCGATGCTTCGCGCAAGCGTAATGCTGCTTTCCCACATCGGCAAACAAAAGGAAGCAGATTTGCTGGAACGCGCTTTGGATATTTGTATGTTTGAAGAGAAAAAACTGACCATTACCGGCCGCGCTGACGGGGCGACTTGCAGTGCATTCGGCGATTATGTTATGGAAACTGTCAAACGGCTTTCCGAATAATCCATTTTCAAATTTTGAATGAAAGGAACGGTATCGGGCAAATACAACCGCATTTTTGCATTTGTATTGTCCGTATCGTAGGGAAATCAATATGGCGAAAGGTGATGTATCCATCTCGGTCATTAAGCGACTGCCGCGCTACTACCGCTTTTTAGGGGAAATGAAGCGCGCGGGCGTACAGCGTGTATCCAGCGGCGAACTTTCCAAACGTATGGGTTTTACCGCTTCTCAAATTCGCCAGGACTTAAACTGCTTCGGCGGGTTCGGTCAGCAAGGGTATGGCTATAATGTTGAACAGCTTTACACGGAAATCGGCAATATTTTAGGTGTCAATAAAAAAGCGAAAACCGTTTTAATCGGTGCAGGTAATCTCGGCAGAGCTGTCGCCGCGCATATGTCCTTTGAAGAGCGCGGCTTTAACCTGATTGGGATTTTTGATAAAAACGAGGCCCTCGCCGGGCAAATGGTGCGCAATATCCCCATTCGCCATATTAACGGGCTGTATGATTTTTGCAAAGACAATAAACCGACGGTTGCCGTACTTTGTATCCCGAGCGAAAGCGCAAAAGAAATTGCCGATGAGCTGGTAAAACTCGGCATTAAGGGCTTTTGGAATTTCAGCCACTATGATATTGCGGCAAATCACCCGCAAGTGGCGGTGGAAAATGTCCATCTTTCGGACAGCTTAATGACATTAAGCTTCCATGTGAATAATCTTTAATCGTTTTGTAACAGCAAAAAGCAGTATTCCGAATGTTCGGAATACTGCTTTTTTATAGGAGTATGATTATTTTTCCTGTTCTGTTGCTTGGGCATTCATTTTTGAAAGGCAGTTTTTACAAATTTTCATATCACAATAAGTTATCAAATCGTCCGCACTGTCACAGAAAATACATGCGGGCGTATATTTTTTCAGGATGACCATATCCGCATCCGTGTAAAATTCCACAAAACTTTTGTCGTCAACCAAATGTAACATCTTACGAATTTCCATCGGTAGGACGATTCGCCCCATTTTATCAAGGCCACGAACAATTCCGGTAGACTTCATATTACACCTCCAAAATCCACGAAGATTATCTAAATTATTGCACTTTGTGACAAATTTGTCAATATCTGGCATAGTTTTTTTTCAAAGAAAATAGGATATGTCAGGTGAGGAAAATGATGAATATTTTGTGGTCTGTTTTAGTGCTGATTTCTATTGTCTTTTCCATGATGCATGCAACCGTAGCCGATACCGCTGTTGCCGTTTTTTCCGCCGCACAGGAGGCGGTGGAGTTAACCTTGAAAATGCTCGGTATGTTCTGTTTTTGGGACGGTATTATGGAAATTGCACAGCGCGGCGGCGTAACCGATTGCATACAAAAAATGCTCTCGCCGTTACTGAATTTGCTGTTCCCCAACCATAAAAACGATGATACTGTCAAAAGCGCTATTGCCATGAATATGACGGCAAATATTTTGGGCTTGGGAAACGCCGCCACACCGCTTGGCTTGGAGGCCATGCGGCGGCTAAAAGCAAATGAGCACTGTAAAGATACGGCGACAAACGATATGATTCGTTTTGTGGTACTGAATACAGCAAGCATTCGCTTAATACCGACTACGGTCGCGATGTTGCGTTTTGAGGCGGGCTCTGCATCCCCGATGGAGATTTTGCCCGTTTCCGCAATCGTTTCACTGCTCTCTTGCAGTGTCGGGCTTCTGATTTGCCGTGCGGCAGAGAGGTTTTTGCATGAATGACTTTGGGAACTATGTATTGCTGTTTTTTATCGGTGCTGTTTTGTTGGCGGGGCTTTTCCGAAAAATTCCCGTTTTTAATGCCTTTTTAGACGGCGCAAAGGGCGGAATAGAAACGGCGGTAAAACTACTCCCCTCGCTTCTTGCGCTGCTGTTCGCTGTCAATTTGCTGACGGCAAGCGGCATAATGGAATATATTGTAACATCGCTTTCCCCAATATTTGAAAAATTACATTACCCTGCCGAAGTTCTGCCGCTTTGTTTGCTGTCCCCGATTTCGGGAAGCGGCTCTTTAAGTGCATTTCAGACGATTTTAGAAACCTACGGCGCAGACTCCTATATCGGGCGCGTTGCGTCTGTGATTGCCGGCTCTACGGAAACCACCTTTTATGCCATCGCAGTATATTACGGCGCAGTGGGCATCAAAAAAACAAGGCACACAGCGTTTGCCGCGCTGTGTGCCGATTGCACAAGTTTTGTGCTTGCCGCACTGTTTGTACGATTATTTTTCGATTAAAGAAACGCCCGTCATTTCTTTCGGCTGTTCCAAGCCCATAATATCAAGCATTGTGGGTGAAAGGTCACACAGTCTGCCGCCCTGTTGCTTTAATTTGCAGTCCTTGCCGACAACAACCAACGGAACGGGATTGGTCGTGTGCGCCGTAAAGGGCGAACCGTCGTCCTCATACATTTTATCGGCGTTGCCGTGGTCAGCGGTAATCAGAATTACGCCGTCCATCTGCATAACTGCATCAGTAAGCTTGCCTACGCAGGTATCCACAGCCTCAACAGCTTTGACGGCCGCGTCAAAAATACCTGTGTGTCCAACCATATCGCAGTTTGCATAGTTTAGAATAACCACATCGTACTTGCCGCTTAAAATCTGCTCGCAAGCCGCGTCGCAAACCTCATATGCGCTCATTTCGGGCTTTAAGTCAAAGGTGGAAATCTTCGGGGAGTCAATAAGAATTCTGTCCTCGCCCGGATAGGTCTTTTCTTCGCCGCCGTTATAGAAGAAGGTCACATGGGCATACTTCTGTGTTTCAGCAATACGAAGCTGTGTTTTACCCAACTTGGAAAGGTACTCACCCATTGTGTTGGTAAGAGCCTCGGGTTTGAATGCAACTTCAACATTTGGCATTTCCGCATCATACTGTGTCATGCAAACATAGTAAAGCGGGAAGAAAGCCTTTCTCTCAAACCCATTGAAATCGGGGTCAACAAAGGTTCTTGTAATCTCACGCGCACGGTCAGGGCGGAAATTAAAGAAGATAACGGAATCATTCGCCGCAATGGGTGCGCCGCCTGTAACGACGGTAGGCATCACAAATTCATCGGTTAAGTTTTTGCCGTCCTCGTCAATGGTTTCGTAGGACTTTTTCACGGCATCTAACGCGCTGTCAGTAGGGATTCCCTCACGGTTGACCATGGCGTTATATGCCATACCGACTCTGTCCCACATATTATCGCGGTCCATCGCATAAAATCTACCCATCACCGTAGCAATCTTACCGACGCCGATTTCGGACATTTTATCCTCTAACTGCTCGATGTATTCAACGCCCGAGGTCGGCGGCACATCTCTGCCGTCCAAAAGGGCGTGAACATATACTTTTTCAAGACCATTTTTCTTTGCAAGTTCCAAAAGCGCATACAAATGTGTATTGTGGCTGTGGACACCGCCGTCGGACAACAGCCCGATAAGGTGCAGTGCAGAGTTGTTTTTCTTGCAGTTTTCAACGGCTTTCAAAAACGCATCATTTTGGAAGAAGTCGCCGTCCTGAATGGACTTTGTAATTCTTGTAAGTTCCTGATACACCACGCGACCTGCACCGATGTTGGTATGCCCAACCTCGGAGTTGCCCATCTGCCCGTCGGGAAGACCTACATCCATACCCGATGCGCCGATATAGGTCATCGGATTATTCTTGAAAATCTCGTCAAGACGGGGCGTGTTTGCGGCAACAATGGCGTTGCCGTAATCGGACGGATTATAACCGAAGCCGTCCATAATACATAAAACAACAGGTTTTTTCATCAATGTCACCTTGAAATTAAATTATTTGGAAGCAGCCGCAACAATCTTTGCGAAATCGGGCGCTTTCAAAGAAGCGCCGCCGATAAGGCCGCCGTCCACATTCACTTTTGCAACCAACTCGTCTGCGTTGCCTGCATTCATTGAACCGCCGTACTGTACGGTAACGGTTTTCGCAACATCAGCGCCATATGCTTCTGCGATTGCGGCACGAACAAAGCCGTTGCCCTCATCTGCCTGCTCGGCGGTTGCAGTAACACCCGTGCCGATTGCCCAAACAGGCTCATATGCGATAATAACATTTTTAAGCTGTTCTGCGGTCACATTGGTCAGCGCCATTTTTGTCTGGAATTTCAGGAGCGTTTCGGTGTAGCCAAGTTCTCTCTGCTCCAAGGTTTCACCAACGCAGATAATCGCTTTCAAGCCTGCATTCAAAGCGGCAAGAGAACGAAGGTTTACGGTCTGGTCTGTCTCACCGAAATATGTTCTTCTTTCGCTGTGACCGATAACTACATATTCAACGCCTGCTTCTTTGAGCATATCGGCGGATACTTCCCCTGTATATGCGCCAGACGCTTTAAAATGAACATTTTCCGCACCGATTTTAATATTTGAGCCTTTTGCGGCCTCAACAGCGGCAGGGATATCAATAAACGGTACGCAAAGTACAACATCACAGTTTGCGTCTGCAACCAAGGGCTTCATTTCTTCAATCAGTGCCTTTGCTTCGGACGGGGTTTTGTTCATTTTCCAGTTACCTGCGATAACGGCTTTACGAAGTTCTTTTTTCATATCATTTGCTCCTCTTTACAAGTTTACAGGTGAGTACCAAATACCCACCTGTAAATGTGATTTCTTATTTATCGTTCAATGCTGCAATGCCGGGCAGTTCTTTGCCTTCAAGGTATTCGAGCGATGCACCGCCGCCCGTGGAGATGTGGGACATCTTGTCAGCAAAACCGAGCTTCTGGATTGCCGCCGCGGAGTCACCGCCGCCGATGATGGAAATTGCTCCGCTGTTTGCAATAGCA
>JBJEPU010000184.1:0-5950 GCA_051881395.1 Candidatus Fimenecus sp. | reverse complement strand
TGGTAATGGGCAATGATGTGACCTCGCCCGTTGCCATTCACGAAATGGAAAGCAAAGGCTTTTCCTCTGTTTTTAACAAAGACAAAATCGCGTTGGTGATGGATCACTTCACCCCCAACAAGGATATTAAATCCGCCGAAAACTGCAAACAGGTGCGCACCTTTGCCAAAGAATACGGCATTAAACACTTCTTTGATGTCGGCAAAATGGGCATTGAGCACGCGCTGCTTCCAGAACAGGGCATTGTGATTTCGGGCGACACCGTTATCGGTGCGGATTCCCACACCTGTACCTACGGTGCACTCGGCGCGTTTTCCACGGGCGTCGGCTCTACCGATATGGCGGCAGGTATGATTTCGGGCAAGGCGTGGTTTAAGGTTCCGTCGGCACTGAAAATCGTGATTACGGGCAATTTCCAAAAGTATGTCAGCGGCAAAGATGTCATTTTGCACTTAATCGGCAAAATCGGCGTGGACGGCGCGCGCTACCGTTCGCTGGAATTTACGGGCGACGGCATCAAAAATCTTTCCATGGACGACCGCTTTTGCATTGCCAATATGGCGATTGAATGCGGCGCGAAAAACGGCATTTTCCCCGTGGACGAACAAACACTTGCCTATATGAACGGCAGAACGGACAGAAAACCTGTCATTTTTGAAGCCGACGCAGACGCCGAATATGATGAAGTCATCGAAATCAATCTCGACGAACTCAAACCCACGGTTTCGTTCCCGCATCTGCCCGAAAATACCCACACGGTAGACGAGATTGACGACATCAAAATCGACCAAGTGGTTATCGGCTCTTGCACCAACGGCAGAATTGAAGACATGCGCGCGGCGGCATCGGTATTGAAAGGCAGAAAAGTCGCGGACGGTGTGCGTTGTATCGTCATTCCCGCCACACAAACCGTGTATATGCAGTGCATTGACGAGGGACTTGCCAAAATCTTTGTCGAGGCGGGCGCGATTGTCTCCACCCCGACCTGCGGGCCGTGCCTCGGCGGGCATATGGGCATTTTGGCGGCAGGAGAACGCGCGGTTTCCACCACCAACCGCAATTTCGTTGGGCGTATGGGGCATCCCACCAGTGAAGTGTATCTCGCATCCCCCTATGTGGCGGCGGCTTCCGCTGTGACGGGCAAAATCTCCTGCCCGTGCGAACTCGACTGAGAAAGGACGGCAACACAATGAAAATTCAAGGTAAAGTACATAAATACGGCGACCATGTGGACACCGATGTGATTATTCCCGCGCGCTACCTCAATACCGCAAAGCCCGAAGAACTCGCGGCGCATTGTATGGAGGATATTGACAAGGAATTTGTCAACAAGGTGCAAACAGGCGATATTATGGTCGCAGGCGTGAACTTCGGTTGCGGCTCTTCGCGGGAGCACGCACCGATTGCCATTAAAGCGTCGGGCGTTTCGTGCGTCATAGCCAAAAACTTTGCACGCATTTTCTACCGCAACGCGTTAAATATCGGCTTGCCGATTTTGGAGTGTCCCGAAGCCGGCGACGAAATCCAAAACGGCGACGAGGTCGCGGTGGATTTTGACAGCGGCGTGATTACAAATCTTACAACCGGGAAATCCTATAAAGCAGAGCCGTTCCCGCCGTTTATTCAAAATATCATTCAAAAAGGCGGCTTACTGGCATCGCTCAAATAAAATCCCAAAATACCATTCGAGCACGCGGTTTCGGATGGTATTTTTTACAAATGCTTTTTTCTTTGTTCATAACCTATTTGCAATTACCCGATAAACTTTTCTTATAAATTCGTTTTATACGACGAAAGGGTGGTAGAAATGCCGAATGAAAAAATTTTAGTGGTCGATGATGACTCCAATATCTGTGAACTGTTGCGGCTGTATTTGGAAAAAGAGGGGTATGCCGTTAAAATCGTCAACGACGGTGTGTCGGCGGTCAACGCCTTTAAACAGGAAAACCCCGATTTGATGATTCTTGACATTATGCTTCCGAAATTAGACGGTTGGCAGGTCTGCCGGGAAATCCGCAAATTTTCGGACAAACCGATTATTATGCTCACCGCCAAAGGCGAAACCTTTGACAAGGTTTTGGGGCTGGAACTCGGCGCGGACGATTATATGACCAAGCCGTTTGACACCAAAGAAATGGTGGCACGCATCAAAGCAGTGTTGCGCCGTACGGGTGCTACGGCCGCCGCGGATACTGTCAAGGAAGTCAATTTCGAAAATCTGTCGGTGAATTTGACCAATTACGAAATGAAGGTCAAGGGCGTGCCGGTGGATACCCCGCCGAAAGAACTCGAACTGATTTACCATCTCGCCTCCAACCCGAACCGCGTATTTACACGCGACCAGTTGCTTGACGAGGTTTGGGGCTTTGATTATTACGGCGATTCGCGTACGGTGGATGTCCATGTCAAACGCTTGCGCGAAAAATTAGAGGGCGTTTCCGACAAATGGGAACTGAAAACCGTTTGGGGCGTCGGCTATAAATTTGAAACGAAGGAATAAGGCGCCGTTATGCGAGAAAACAAACTGAAAACGCTGGCAAAGCGCGCGGCGCACAAATTCAGCCATCAGTCGCTGTTTGTCAAATATTTTACCGTGTTCAGCCTGATGGTATTTACCTGCTTTTTGGTATTGGGCTTGACGCTCGGCGTGTTTGTTATCAATTATTGGACAAATCAAAAAACCGTTTTGCTCAAAGAAAATGCCAAAAATGTAGCGACCTCCACGGCGGAGGTGCTCGGCTCTTGGTTGCGGGACAATCCGCAGGGCTCAGTGGTGTTCATTTGCAACAACCTGACAACGGTTTCCGAAGCGATTGACGCCGATGTGTTTATGTGCGACCCGAACGGCAAGGTGATTTTGTGTAAAGAACTTTTGTCCAACGGCTATGAGGTTGCCGAGGGCGGGCAGTGCAGTATACATGACACCTACCGCGTCCCGCAGGAGATTTTGCAAAAGGTGAGTGACAAAGGCTATTATGAGCGCGGCAAGCTGGGCGATATGTTCGATACAACGCATTTGACGGCGATAGAGTCGGTGCGCGTTAACGGACAAATTGCCGGGTATGTGTTGGCGGTCGAGCCAATCAGTATGAACTTTAAAGGGTATGTGCTGGATGTTATCCGTATGTTCCTGTTTGCTTCCTTGATGGCGCTTGCGATTGGCTTTATCATCATCTATCTGTTTACGGTCAATTTAATCCACCCCTTAAAGGAAATGTCGAAAGCCACAAAAGCCTACGCAACGGGCGATTTCAGCCCGCGCGTGGCGGTCAGCGGCAGTGATGAATTGGCGGAACTCACCTCGGCGTTTAACCGTATGGCAAGCTCGCTTGCCACGCAGGAAAGCTCGCGCCGCAACTTTGTCGCCAATGTTTCGCACGAATTAAAAACTCCGATGACCACCATCGGCGGCTTTATCGACGGTATTTTGGACGGTACCATTCCGCCTGAAAAGGAAAAATACTATTTGGAAATTGTTTCCGGTGAAACCAAGCGGTTATCGAGACTCGTTACGGCAATGCTGAATATGTCCAAAATCGAGGCGGGCGAACTGCGCTTACAACCGAAGCCGTTTGATTTGTGCCAAGAAATTTTCAATACCATGCTCAATTTTGAACAGCTCATTGAGAAAAAGCACATTGATATTCAAGGCTTAGACGCGCTTTCGCCGACCGTCATTCACGCTGACCGCGATATGTTGCATCAAGTGATTTACAATTTGGTGGACAATGCCGTCAAATTTACGGAAAACGGTGTGATTTTTGTCAGCGTGCGGCAAGATGCGAAAAACACCACTGTGGCGATTCGCAACACCGGTACTTCCGGCATTTCTTCCGAGGAACTGTCGCGCATATTTGAACGGTTTTACAAGGTGGACAAATCCCGCAGTTATGACACAAAAGGCGCGGGCTTGGGCTTATATATTTGTAAAACGATTATTGAAATGCATGGCGGTACCATTCAGGCGCAAAGCGACGGCAACGCGTTTGTGGAGTTTTCGTTTACCATTCCGAATGAACAGCCGAACGCGCAGGCGTAGGAAATTTCTTAAAAACTTCAATTACCGTTAATATCCGGTTAACAAGTGGTTTTTATGATAGAGCATGTAAAGAATCCAATACGGAGGCGTTCTGTATGAACGAAGAATTTGATAGACAACCCTCGGCAGAGGAACCTATGCAAAATACTGCCGAACCGTCGGGTGTGCAAACAACGCCCGTAAACGGTGCACAGCAAGAAAACGGTGCACAGCCGAATGTCGGCTATCCGTATTCCAACACAGCGCAATATACGCAAAATACACAGCAGCCGTCTTACGCGAACAGTTTTTATCACAGCGGCCCGATGGGGCAAAACGGCGCAAATCCGAACTATGTGTATTACGGTGCGCCGCAGCCGCAAAAGGAAAAGAAAAAAATCAATCCGAACGGCTCAAAGCATCAGAAAAAAGGCTTGGCTGTCTTTTTGGCTGTGGTTGCCGTGTGCTTAGTCGGTGCGGTTGTTGCGGCGGCAATGGCTTTCTCCAAGGATGGGGATACACCGAAAAAAATCGACGCGGAAAATGCACCGTCTGCCACCATTCAGGAAACGCCGACGGCATCCTCTACCGGTACCAACGGGGAACTGACCGCCAAGGGCGTATATGAAAAGGTCAAGGAGAGCTCTGTCGGTATTTTGGTATACAGCAGCAGTGCGTACAGCAACACGGCGCTTGCGGGCGAAGGCTCCGGCGTGATTATCGGCGAAGACCCCACAGGCACGTATACCTATATTGTTACTTGCGCACATGTGATTAACGACGGCGGCACGGTTAAGGTACAGTTGTTCGATGAAACGCAATATGACGCAACAATTGTCGGGTACGATACGCGAACGGACATCGGCGTGTTGCGCATTCGCGCAACGGGGCTTACGGCGGCAGAACTCGGCGATTCAGACAGCCTTTCCGTTGGTGAAACCGTCTATGCCATCGGCAATCCCGGCGGCGTGGCGTTTGCGGGTTCGTTTACAAACGGTATGATTTCGGCGATTTCGCGCCCCGTAAACAGTGAAATCGGCTATGAAATGCTTTGCATTCAGCATACGGCGGCGATTAACCCCGGTAACTCCGGCGGCGCGCTTGTCAATGCATATGGGCAAATTGTCGGTATCAATTCTTCCAAAATCGCAAGCACAAGTTATGAAGGTATGGGCTTTGCCGTGCCGAGCACCACAGTCAAAGAGGTGTTCGACGAAATCGTGAAAAACGGCTATGTTTCCAACCGCGCAAAATTGGGAATTCAGTATTTCCCGGCGTCCTCCAACCAAATGTACAGTATGATTGTGGGCGCAAATCATTTGCCCTCGGGCACGGTGGTCATTCAGTCCATCAATTCCGACAGCGCTTTGGTGAATACAGATGTGCAGTCCGGTGATATGATTACAAAAGCCAACGGGAAGGAACTCGAAAGCACGAATGTGCTTGCCGATTTAATAGAGGATTCTTCCGTTGGGGATGAAATCACGCTGACGATTTGCCGTGTGGACACCAAAAATAATTATTCGATTTCGGAGTTTGAGGTAACGGTTCAGCTTGTGGAGGACAAAGGCAGTGCTTCGGAATCCACCACACAGAACAGTTATTATAATCCGTTCGGCGCATACGGCTACGGGAACTAATCAGTTACCGCAAGCGGGGTGTAAAGGCCTTTGCACCTGCGCGGAAAGGATGTTTATCATATAAAAAAGTGGAGCATCGGCATATTTTGCCGATGCTTCGTCAATTTTATCGGAAACAAAAATTTTCGGCATTGATTTTCCACGCGTTTCGTATTATGATAATACAAGAATTTTCGGATTGGAGTGACAGTATGTTTCGTGAAAGCACTATGCGGGAATTAAAAGAATCCCCCGTCAAAATGAAGTGACCCCAAAAAGTTAGACAAAAATTTCTATAGCAAATTGTTCAAGC
>JBJEPU010000183.1:0-5984 GCA_051881395.1 Candidatus Fimenecus sp. | reverse complement strand
AAAAAAATCGTATCAATATCAATTTACCGTAAAAGATTATATAAAAGTTTTTGCCGCATATGCTTGCCTTGGCGGACTGATATTCTTTTGTGTCAGGGCTGCCTCTACTCCGAAAGAAACCACAACATATACACAGGTGTGGGATACTTTGGTTGCGCATGGATACTCACCGATTGATAGAACAGATTTTTATCAAGAAGTCAACCACAATATGGGGATTACGAAAAACATAACTTGCAAAGAAGATACATTATGGTTCGAGTTTTTCACTTTTGCAGATTCTCAATGTGCTTCCAGCGCTTATGGAAACCTTACTACACAAATGAACGCCATTGAGAGAGAATATCAAACCGAAAGTGCTGACACCGGAGAGGTTCGAGCGAACTTTGAGGTTCGCAGTTTGACTGCGGGTGGAAAATACTATTATCTTATGCGAATCAGTGACACACTTTTATACGCATATTGCGAAGAAGAAAGAGCCAATGAGATACGAAGTGTCGCGTCTGAACTTGGCTATGTTATGGATTGATTGTATTCAAAAATGCGGGGGTGAATTCTTTTGTCAGCAAAGCAAAAAGCAATTTTCACATTTCTGTACTTTTTATGTATGCTTCTATTGACTTTTTTGAGCCGCCGCTGGCTATGGAAAGCAGTTTGTAAAGCGGGTGGAACAACGCCGGAGGCTGTGCGCGAAAAAAGTGCTGAATTGACCCGGACTACCTCATCCGGTCGTAGTCTGCAAGCAAATTTTGATTATTGGATGATGCAAAATGCACCTGACCCCAAAAAATACAGACGCTTAAAGACGCTATATAGTTTTTGTATTTTGCCAAATTTTCTATGTCTTTTCTTTTCGTTCGGCGGGCTTCATACCCATGCGTTCGATAAGATTTTACAAATCGGTATGTATGTTGTCCCGGTCATCATCGTTGTGGTCGGCGTGGTAGGTATATGGTACAATAAGCATCATTCTGAATAGTACAGTGTACTTTTCGGTTTTGGTAGGAGGGAGTTGCAAATGAACGAAAAAGCAGTCGGCTATATACTTATTTTTTCGATGTACTTGGTGCTTGCCAGATTTTCAACCGGGTGGCTTTGGTTAAGCGTTTATGCTACGACAAATACATCACCGGCTGATGTCTCCCGATATCGCCGAAAAGTGCGGCATAATCCCAAAAAACTTTACGCTTGGCTGTTAGAGAACTCCATTGACGAAGCAAAAACCAAACGCTCACTTATTGTGTATTGGATTTGTAAAATACCGGCTGCGGCAGGCATTCTTATTTCATGTATCGGTCTTTTTACACATGCCGTTGACAGGGTTATGGATATCGGTGCTTTTGTCTTGCTCGGATATAATATGCTTATTCTACTTGTCGGGGCACTACAAAGCAATAGCAGATTTTATCCTTAAATCGGAATACGGATAAAAGCAGAAATTCCTAAAAATTTCGTCGCTTTCTCTTGACAAGCGGCGAACTTCGGTTCATAATAGCAAATGCAAAAAAACATATCGGTAGGTAAGGCTCCCACAGGGATACGGGCTGCTGCCGCGAAACGGTGGAGACACCGTCAGCAGGTCAACAGGGCATATCGAACACGAAGGTGTGCTCTAACGCAGTTTCATTGCCCTTTGAAGCTAAAGCTTGAACGAAAGTTATAGTATACGCTCGCGCATACCGTCTTTTCGTTCGGCGGTATGCGTTTTTTTGTTGTATTTTAAAATTTCAATTTGTGAGGTGAAAATGATGGACACAGGAAGCGCAATAAGTGCAGACCCGAACCCTCCGCGACCTAGGGGTGTGAAAACCGCGGCTTTTTGTGCCGTTGTTTTCTGAAAATCGGTTTTGCGCTTTGTTTCCTATTTTGTGCCCTTTACGGGCAAACTGAATTAAGGAGGGAAACAAGGTGTACGAACAAGTACTTGCATTGTTGGAAGAGAAAAAATATCCGGAATTAAAAGCGATGCTTTCCGAGATGAACGAGGCGGATATTGCCACGATTTTTGAGGATTTGCCGCCTGAAAAACTGCCGCTTGTCTATCGGATTTTGCCGAAAGAACTTGCCGCAGAAGTGTTCGTCAATATGGAGTCCGACGCACAGGAATTGCTGATTCTCGCATTCAGCGATAATGAGTTGCGCGAGGTGCTCGACGAGCTGTATGTCGACGACGCGGTCGATATTATCGAGGAAATGCCCGCAACCGTCGTCAAGCGTATTTTACAGCATACCGACCCCGAGGTGCGCAAAAGCATCAACGAAATTTTGCAGTACCCCGAGGACTCCGCCGGCAGTTTGATGACGATTGAATATGTCGACTTGAAAAAGTATATGACCGTGGACGATGCGTTTACGCGTATTCGCCGCACGGGTGTGGACAAAGAAACCATTTACATTTGCTATGTCACCGATGAAAATCGCAAACTGCTCGGGATTGTGACCGTCAAGGATTTACTGCTTTCCGAAAAAAGCAAAAAAATCTTTGAAATTATGGACACAAATATCATTTCGGTCAATACCTTAGAGGACAAGGAAATCGTCGCTGACAAATTCCAAAAATACGACCTTTTGGCATTGCCCGTGGTCGACCAGGAAAACCGCTTGGTCGGTATTATTACGATTGACGACGCGATGGATGTCTTGCAGGATGAAAACACCGAGGACATCGAAAAAATGGCGGCGATTACGCCCACGGACAAGCCGTACTTAAAAATGAGCGTGTTTGAAACCTACAAAAAGCGTATTCCGTGGCTTTTGTTGTTGATGGTTTCGGCAACATTTACCGAAAAAATCATCGGGCATTTTGAGGGCGCGCTGACCGCCTGCGTGGCGTTGACGGCGTTTATCCCGATGCTCACGGGGACTTGCGGCAACTGCGGCGCGCAGTCCTCGGCAACCATCATTCGCGGTCTTTCCTTGGGCGATATTGAATTCCGCGACACTTTCAAAGTCATTTTCAAGGAATTTCGCATTGCTTTGGTTTGCGGCATCACACTCGGCGTTGTCAATTTTGCCAAACTGATGCTGTTTGACGATGTGGGCGCGTATGTTGCCATTTCTGTCAGTTTCACCATGGTGATGGCGGTTGTGTTTGCCAAAATCGTCGGCTCGGTTTTGCCGGTGTTTGCCAAAAAAATCGGCTTTGACCCTGCCGTAATGTCCAGTCCTTTTATTTCCACCATAGTGGACGCGGTGACTTTGCTGATTTATTTCAAAGTCGCCACGCTGATTTTGCATTTATAATATAATTTGATTTGCAGTTTTGCACCAAACAGCTCCGCAAGGGGCTGTTTTTTTGTAAATATGTAATCCGTATGTTCGAGAACGGGTATACATTTTTGAAAATTTGGAGTTGTGGGGATAATTTGTACGGTAGGGCGGGGGCTTGCCCCCGCCGTCAATTTACATCGAACCCCGCGGCGGGGGCAAGCCCCCGCCCTACCCTATAAACACAAATACAAACCCCAATTTGTCATCCTGAGCGAAGCGAAGGATATCGAAAACCCACAAAATAAAAATGCACAAAACGAGATTCTTCGCCTACGCCGCAGAATGACCGAATGGGCGAAAGGCTCCCAAAAATCCCACTCAAAATCCGTTCCCACCCTTGACATTTTTCGCTGTATTTTTTATAGTGTATCTATACAGCGCATTTACAAAAAATCACTCAAAAGCAAAGGAAAAACTGCGTGGATATTCAACTGCATTACATCGAAAAAGGCGAGGGGAAACCGTTGGTGCTGTTGCACGGCAACGGTCAGTCGCTTGACTATTTTCAAAACCAAATCGAAACCTTTTCTAAATTCTACCGCGTGTTTGCCGTCGATACCCGCGGGCACGGGCAGTCGCCGCGCGGCACAGCGCCGTTCACGATGCAACAATTCAGCGAGGATTTGCGCGCTTTCCTCGACGCGCACAATTTGAAAAAGATACATTTGCTCGGCTTTTCCGACGGCGGCAATATCGCGTTGACCTTTGCACTGCGGTATCCCGAATACATAGAAAAACTGATTGTCAACGGTGCGAATTTAAACACAAAAGGCGTTAAACCGCGGTATCAAATTCCCATTGAACTTAGGTTTCGTTTCACAAAACTTTTTGCCGCCAAAAACGAAACCGCCCGCCGCAAATGCGAATTGCTCGGGTTAATGGTCAACGAGCCGAATATCCGCTTTGCACAACTGAAAAATGTAACGATGCCGACGCTGGTGCTTGTCGGCACAAACGATATGATAAAAGACGCCCATTCCCGTGCGATTGCCGCCGCATTGTCGAATGCGGAATTTGTTGCTTTAAAAGGCGGGCATTGCATTTCCAAAGACGCGCCCGAAGCCTATAACCGCACCGTGCTGGATTTCTTGGGAAAACAGATGTGAAAATGCACAAAACAGGCTTTGCAAAAAGCACCTTTTTGTTCAGGGAACCAAATGTGCAAAAACGCATAAAAACGGCATTGACAATTTTTTAACAATGCTATATGATGGTATCAATACGAAAATACTGATAGGAGCGAAAGTCGTATGCGTTCTGCGGAACAAACAGTACAAGGGATTTCCAAACAAGCGCTTTTACGGCTGCCGTATTACCTCAACTACTTAAAGTTGTTGCAAAAAGAGGGTACGACGGTTGTGTCCGCCCCCAAAATTGCCGCCGCTTTGGCGCTCAATGAGGTGCAGGTACGCAAGGACATCGCTTTGGTCAGTTCGTGTGCAGGTAAGCCGAAAACGGGCTTTCAGGTGGATTTGCTGATTCACGATTTGGAGTCGTTTTTGGGCTATGACAATGTTGACGAGGCGGTCTTAATCGGCGCGGGGCAGTTGGGGCGTTCGCTTCTCGGGTACAAGGGCTTTGCGGATTACGGGTTGCAAATCGTTGCCGCGTTTGACTCTGACCCGGCGCTTTTCGACCTTCGCTTTGACGGCGAACAGCGGATTTTCCCGATGGAAAAACTCGAAGACCTCTGCCGTCGGCTGTGCGTACATATCGGCATCATTTGTGTGCCGCCGAAGAGTGCACAGGAAGTGTGCGACAGACTTGTTGCCTGCGGTATTCGTGCCATATGGAATTTTGCACCGACGCACTTGACCGTTCCCGATGGGGTGCTGTTGCAAAATGAAAATATGGCGTCCTCGCTGGCGGTTTTGTCAGCGCATTTAAAACAGTCAATGGATTCATCCGAAATCTAAAAAAGGAGACTCAGTACAATGGAACAGGCAAAGACTTACGAAATTGTAGACTCTGTCGAAATGCTTGAAAAGGCATTGAAACGCGTCCGCGAAGCGCAGGCGATTTTTGCGACCTATTCGCAGGAGCAGGTGGACAAGATTTTCCGCGCGGCGGCAATCGCGGCGAACAAAGCCCGTATTCCGCTTGCTAAAATGGCGGTGGAGGAAACCGGCATGGGCGTGGTGGAGGATAAGGTTATCAAAAACCACTACGCGGCGGAATATATCTACAATGCGTACAAAGATACAAAAACCTGCGGCGTGATTGAAGAGGACAAGGCGTTCGGCACCAAAAAGATTGCCGAACCCATCGGTGTTGTGGCGGCGGTCATTCCGACCACCAACCCCACTTCAACTGCGATTTTCAAGACCTTGATTTCCTTGAAAACCCGCAACGGCATTATTATCAGCCCCCATCCGCGCGCAAAGAATTCCACCATTGCCGCGGCAAAGATTGTGTTGGAAGCGGCGGTTAAAGCCGGCGCACCCGAGGGGATTATCGACTGGATTGATATTCCGTCTTTGGAAATGACCAATATGCTGATGAAAGAAGCCGATATTATCCTTGCCACCGGCGGCCCCGGTATGGTGAAAGCGGCGTACTCCAGCGGCAAACCGGCGTTGGGCGTCGGCGCGGGCAATACCCCCGCCATTATCGATGATACCGCCGATATTCTGCTTGCCGTCAACTCCATTATTCACTCCAAGACCTTTGATAACGGTATGATTTGCGCGTCCGAGCAGTCGGTTATCGTGCTC
>JBJEPU010000182.1:0-5990 GCA_051881395.1 Candidatus Fimenecus sp. | reverse complement strand
CCTCGGGTATGAAAAGCATTGCAGACGATATTCACGCAGGCGGTATGCTTGCAGGGCTTTGGCTTGCACCCTTTGCAGGCGTTAAAAAGTCGAAACTGTTCAAAGAGCACACCGATTGGTTTATTAAAGACGGAAACGGCAAGCCATACAAAACGGGACACAACTGGGGCGGGTTTTACTCGTTGGATATTTACAACGAGGGCGCACGGAAATACTTAAAAGATGTTTTTAACACCATTTTAAATGACTGGGGCTTTGATTTGGTGAAGCTCGACTTCCTGTACGGCGCGTGCGTACTGCCCATGCACAACAAATCCCGTGGCGAAATTATGTGCGATGCGATGGATTTCATTCGGGAATGTTGTGGTGACAAATTGATTTTGGGCTGCGGCGTACCGATGATGCCCGCCTTCGGCAAGGTGGATTACTGCCGTATCGGGTCGGATATTTCGTTGAAATGGCAACAGAAAAAAGATGTAATCCGTGAAGAGGTTTCCACTCCTCACGCCGTGTGCAACTCCATTTTCCGCCGCCATTTAGACGGTAGAGCATGGAAAAACGACCCCGATGTTTTTTTACTGCGTGACCAAAACAACAAAATGACCTTTGCGGAGAGAAAACTCCTTGCGAAAATAAACAGCACTTTCGGCAACCTGCTGTTTATTTCGGACAATGTCAGCGAATACACACCTGAACAACTTGCCGTATTAAAGGATACCTTTGCGGAAAAGGACATTACCGTGCAATGTGCGGAATTCATCGAAACTGATGTGTTGCGTACAAAATACACGGAAAACGGTAAGGCACACACACTTTGCTTCCACATTCGCACAGGCGAAATTTTGGAAAACAAATAAAGACATACAAACCAAAACACCCGACAGACTTTTTACTGCCTGTCGGGTGTTTTTCGGTTGATTTTCTTTATTCGGTTTCGATTTGCACGCAATCTGCGCTTTCCGCGTTCCAACTGTCCACAGCATAAATTTTATAGCTATGCTTTGCGCCGTCCGTCGGCGCGGGCAGGGTTACAGTCACGGTTTTTTGCATATCCGCTAAACCATTATAGAAATCACTGAAAAAGTATTTTGTTTCTTTATCGTCAATGACGACTTTATAGGAATGGACAAAATCGTCATCCTCTGCCGCCGTAAAGGTCAGTTCCACATTGCCGTCTTTCAGCGTTGCCGTACCTGTGGTATCCGTTACAACGGGCGCTTGATTGGCGTCTTTTCGCGTAGCAAAGGCATACCGCCCGTCATTGGTATAAGGCAACGGGAACGACCAAAGCATATCTGTTTTTTGCTCTACGCCCATATTGCCGTCGGCAAAATTGATACGGTGCAACAGAATTTCATTCTCTTGGAACTCCATAATGTAGCCCATCGGCGTTGCGTCCGCATTCGGCGGGATTGTACCGTTTTCTTTGCCCGTTTCAAGCTCTGTATAAGAGAGAGACTGCGTATTGATAACGGTATAGCCGCCCTGCCAAACGGAACGCTCGTCTAACAGCGAATAATGCACATGACCGCTGAAATTGATGACATTCGGATATTTTTCCAACACTGCATTGAGCGTTTTGTCGCCCCAATCCTCACTGCCGTAACTGGTGTTTACAGGTTGGTTGTGCGTCATGACGAAAATCGGCTTGCCGCTTGCGTCCGACTCTGCTTTTTGCAGTTCCTTGTCCAACCACTTTGCGGCGATATTGTAGCCGGCGGTCATACTGCCGTAATCAGGCGAAACCCCGATGAAGTGATAGCCGTTGACCACATAATGTGTCCACGGAGACTGCCCGACAATGTTCTCGAACGCCTTTCTGTGATTGATGGCGGTAAACACGCTTTTGTTCCAATAATCGTGATTGCCCATAATAGTTTGTATGATGGGCTTGTCTTCGCCGAACACCTCGTCTATGGCGTCAACATAAGTTTGGAACGCAAACCGCGTGCCCAAATCGCCGATGTCCCCGGCATACAAAATCATATCGACATCGTTGTTTTTGATAACCGTCAGGGCATTTTTCAAATTGATAAGAAAGGTATCATTTTCCTCTAACTGTTTTTGCGTCGGCGGCAGTTGTGAATCGGAAATAATCGCGACCTTGAAATTGTCATTTTCTGTTTGAAAGGTTTCGATTTCTGTTTTTTCCATTTTCGATTCACTGCCGAAATAGCCTGCACCCACGAACAGAATGCCTCCTACAAGCACGATACAAAGAAGTATCGCCACTGCTTTTATCAGTTTTTTCATTTTTTCTCCTTTACGGCAAGCGCACGATTTACTGCTGTGCGCTCTCCGCAGCCAAAGCGTTGAGTTCTTCGATTTCTTTCTTTTCCTTTTCCTCACGGAACGCTTTCAGCTTGCCTTCCTGTGCTTTTTCATCAAACTTATAGAAGAACATCGGAATGGCTTGGAGCAACAGCCCGACTGCACCGAGTGCCGTCAGCATAAAGAAAATTACATTGAGAAGCGTGGTGTAGTTGACGCCGTCGTAAACCACCGCCTGTGTGGTGCTTTGGATAAGCGGTTTTGTCAGATTGTTTGTCAGCTCCGCCATTTTGTCTGCATTATAGCCGAACTTATCCACAATGCCAAGCACGATGACATTGAACAATGCGTAAGAGATTTTACCCACAAGGCTGCGGAACGAGAATACCGTACCTTCCAGACGCTTACCTGTACGCATTTCCAAATCGTCAACCACATCGGAGAACATCGCAATCAGCAATACAGTCATAATCCCGATGGGGAAGTTGGTAAAGAAGCGAAGGATGGTGTATGTAATCGCGCCGGCCGTCGTGTTGTAGGGAATAATCCAAATACCGATTACGAAGCAGAGTACATCGGCAATAATACCGGCGAAAGAGACACCAATCCAAAGCGTTTTCTTGTCCATTTTCTTTAAGAACCAAGGTACAAGCGCCATAGAGAGCATATAGGAAGCGCCGCTGCCGACTTGCAAAAGCGGAATTAAAAGGCCTTCACTTGTAATATCAGCGCCGCCAAGCAAAGCGGAGATTTTGTCCATAGGCAGAACGCCGATGCAGTTCCATTTTGCGAAATAGGGTAAGAAAAGGTTTGCGCCCAGATTTGTAAGGGAAGAAACGAATGCCGCAATCACAAGGCAGACAAACTTTTTATCTTTAAAAACAACCTTTAAACCTTCAAAATAACTTTCTTTTCTCGGGGGGATATAAACCTTTTCTTTAAATCCGAATGCCGAGAGGAACATGGGGACGCCTGCCATAACGGCAAAAATTAAGGCGGAGAAGAAATAGCCTTCCTTCTGATGCTCTCTGCCCCAAAGGCCTGCAATTGTGAAGAACAAAATGGAGGGTAAAACCGAACCGAGGGAGCCGAGAATGTTGCTGAAAGAAACAGCCTTCACGCGGACTTTGTCCTCAGGGAAAACAAGGGGAACCGAGCCCTGATAGGGAATATCCAACGCGGTATATACCGTGTAGAACAGCAAATACGCGATAATCGCATAAATAAAGTTCCCGTTTTGCCCGAAATTCACGGGCGCAAACAGCAACGCCGTGACAATCACAACAGGGCCGCTCAGCCAAAACACAAACGGGCGGCATTTGCCCCATTTTGTGTGCGTTTTATCCACAATCATACCCATCATCGGGTCATTGATTGCGTCCCAAACCTTTGTGGCCGAGAGCACAATACCGGTCATACCGAGGGTAAGTCCCAATACATCGGTAAAGTACATATTCAGCGCTGTGTTCAAAAGGCTGAATATAGTGCTCATTCCGAACGGCAACAGGGAAAACGCTAAGATTTCCCGCGTCGTCTTATTCTTTAACATCTTGCTTTTGCTCATTTTCTGCCTCCGTTTTTTTATAATACACATTTTGCTTTATCAACAACAGAAATCCGTTGACGATACGGTCATAATAGGCGTCGGAAATTTCGTATTCCGGCACGGCATAGGCGGGCAAGCCCTTCATTGCCGTTTTAAAAATCTCGGCGAACTGATTTTGCTTCGAGGAACGGTAAAACACAATCACTTCGGGGTTTAAATAGATGACAATGTTGCGGACGATTTTCGCGGGGTACGCAACGCCCATAATATTTTTGCGCAGGTCGGCGGTATAGCTTACCTCCCCCGCAAAGCCCGAAGCGCCCTCCAAAACATTGCCGTTTATCATTTCGCCGACGCCGACACCGTTGTGCCCGAATTGCACCGTTACAATATTTTTAACATTTTTTCGATTTTGCGCACGCTCCCCGAGCACGGTCAGTTTCATATCGTTTTGCACGATAACATGACAAGGATACCGTGCGGAAATCGCCGCGCGAACATCAAAGCCGACCGCTTGCGCATTATAAAACCAATCTTGCACGACGCCGTTCTTTAACACGCACGGCAGGGAAAGACAAATTGTACCGACAGCGTATTTTTTCATTGCGCTGTCAATGCTTTTAAAGATTTGCGACAGATACTCTGTCGGCGTAAAATGCAGTGTATATTCCTCTATCGGCGCGAAGGCAAAATTACAGACCTTGCAAAGCAAGGCGTCGTTATCGACAATCAAAAACAAAAAATACTGATACGCTTCGTTTAACACATATTGCTTCGGCTTTCTACCGCCGGTGGAGTCTGCGGGTTCGCCTTCAAAAATCATACCGTACCCCATTGCCTGCTGCACGCATTTGGTCACGGTGGTCAAGCCGCCGTCGGTATTTTCGGCAAGCTGTGTTAAACTGCACGCGCCTTTGCGGCGCAAAACATCTAAAATATCCGCTAAATTTTTGTTACGGATTTGTTTTAATGCATCTTGCTCCAACAAACAGACCTTCCTCCCGTTCTACTTTTCACACGGGGTAACAAAAGTAATTATATACGAGGGTTTGCAAATTGTCAATCGAGAACTGAAAGAAAACGGAAAAAAAACAGACAAACCCTGTTGCGATACCGCTACCGTGGTGGTATACTGAACTTTGAGGCGATACATATGTGGTTAATTATGGCAGTTTTGTCGGCCGTTTTCGCGGGGCTGACTTCCATTCTCGCAAAATGCGGCATCAAAAAGACCGATTCGGATGTGGCAACGGCAATCCGCACCTTTGTGGTACTGCTTTTTTCCGTGTTGATGACCTTTCTTGTCGGTTCTTTTCGAGACATCGGCGCCATCAGCGCAAAATCCTTGCTGTTTTTGGTGCTTTCGGGGCTTGCCACGGGGGCTTCGTGGATTTGCTATTTCAAGGCGCTTTCCATAGGCGATGTCAACAAAGTTGTGCCGATTGACAAATCGAGCACCGTGCTTTCGGTACTGCTTGCGATTGTGATTTTTCAAGAAACCAATCATTTGGCAGTCAAACTCGTCGGCACGGCACTGCTTGCCGTCGGCATCTTTTTGATGGTGGAAAAAAAGCAGACTGACAAAGTGGAGGAAAACGGGCGTTGGCGTCTGTATGCGGTGCTTTCCGCCGTGTTTGCCGCCGCAACCTCTATCCTTGCCAAAATCGGCATTGAAAATGTGGAATCCAACCTCGGCACGGCGGTGCGCACGCTTGTGGTGCTTTGTATGGCGTGGGGTATTGTCTTTGCAAAGGGCAAGCAAAGTCAAGTGAAAACACTCGACAAACGCGAGCTTGTTTTTATTATTCTTTCGGGGCTTGCCACGGGGGCTTCGTGGCTTTGCTATTATTACGCCATTCAAAACGGCGTGGTCAGCGTTGTCGTCCCGATTGACAAATTAAGCATCCTTGTATCTATTGCATTCTCCTATTTTGTTTTTCACGAGAAACTCACCAAAAAAGCATTTTTGGGGCTGTGCCTTATGGTGCTCGGCACGCTTGGTATGGCAATTTTTGCTTAAAATTCACAGGACACAAGAACGCCGCCGACAATCTGCATTTTGCAAATTGTCGGCGGCGGTTATTTTTTGAATTTACAGAATGACCGTAAACACCGAGCCCGCATTTTCACGGCTTTCCACAGAGATTTGGCCATTCAAATACTGCACGGCGTG
>JBJEPU010000181.1:0-6102 GCA_051881395.1 Candidatus Fimenecus sp. | reverse complement strand
CCTGAAAATGCATTTCGTGCGTAGGGAACGACCTTAGTGTCGTTCCGCGAAATTATATCGAAATCCACGGGCGGGCGTGGAAACCCGCCCCTACAACGGGGCGCCGAGTCGACGCCCCCTACGCTCGCACTGCATTTTGCCCGTTCCGATAATACCCCTACAAATCCCCGATTTGTCATCCTGAGCGAAGCGAAGGATCTCCAATAGCACAAAATATACGGCACGAGATTCTTCGCCTCACGGCTCAGAATGACAATTCGGCGGATTCTTCGCTTCGCTCAGAATGACAATCGGAAACGATTACGCATAAATATCCACGGCGGCGCGGGCGGTGGTGACTTTCGCCACATACGCGGCAACCGCCTTGTGCGCGGGGTGATTTTTGTAGGCGTCCAAATCCGCTTCGTTCGCCACCTTCACCACCAACATCGCGTCAAAATTGCGGTCGCAAACCACCTCGTTTTTGAAAAATTCAATGGATTGCAATACCGGCACTTTTCCGATAAGCGCTTCGAGTCCTTCTTTTACAATGTCCACATTTTCCGCCTTGGTTTTGCCCTCGGCGTCTGCAAATTTCCACATTACCGTGTGTATTAACATTTCAAAAATCCTTTCAAACAGAGATTAAGACCAAATCCCGACATACCATTGCATCAGCGGGTCGGCAAAATACAACGACAGTAAAATTCCAATCGCAAGATGCGGCCCAAAGGGCACTTCTTTTTTCATATCGCTTTTTTTGAGCGTGCGCGTCACGGCGAGCCAAAGTGTACCGACCACCGCGCCGAGCATTAAGGCAATCAGCACATTGCGCCAGCCCAAAAGGAAGCCTGCCGCCGCCATCAGCTTGATGTCGCCGCCGCCCATGCCGCCCTTGTAAAGCATGGCGAGCACAAACAAAACCCCGCTTGCGGTGAAAATCCCGACCAGCCGCGACACCAGCTCCTGCCAGACGAAGCCGTGGTCTAAAATCTGTTGCACATAGACGAGCACACCGCCGAGTAAAACGGTCACCCACATCGAATCGGGAATAATTTGGAACTGAAAATCAATACAGAACACAACAACGAGCGCCGAGCAGACGAGAAAATACCCGAGCAGGGCAAAATTCAAATTGCAATCTGCCAAAAAGACATACGACAGCACCCACAAAATGCCGTTCGCCGCCTCCACAATCGGGTAAATCGGCGAAATTTTCGCTTTGCAGTAACGGCATTTGCCGCCTAAAAACAGCCAACTGAACAGCGGAAACAGGTCATACCATTTCAGCGGATGCTTACAGGTGGTACAAAATGACGAGCCCTTTTTGAAATCCAACCCGCGCGGGATTCGGTAAATCAGCACATTCAAAAAACTGCCGATGACAATACCGAACAAAAAGACAAACACGCCGATAAAAATTTTCATCAGCAGTAAATACCCGTTGTAGTCCATCTGCATTTCCCCCTCTGTTTATTCTGTCGCTTTCGGCGGATTTTCTTCGGCTGTTTCGCGTTCAGGTGCGGCGGACTCCGCCGATGGATTATGCTCCGCCGCCTCGTTCGCACGCTGTTCCTCCGCTTCCTCTGCGGCAAAACGCGCCGCGCGCATTTTGGTCAGCAAAATCGAAAGGAAAATCATCAGCAGTGTTGCCGCCGAAACAAACAGGCCCTCTTTCAGCCCTTGCGGGAAATAATGCATTTCGATTTCGTGCTCGCCCGCAGGCACCGAGAACATCATCCAATGGGAGCTGTGCTCGATAAGCTCCGTTGCTTCGCCGTCTATGGTTACCGTCCAGCCCGCGTCATACGGCATCGCCACGGTCATCACGCAGTCTTTTGTCGCAGAAACCGTGCCTGTAATCGCTGTTTCGGAAAATTCGGTCATTTTCAATGTGCCGTTCTCTTGCAAGGCCTGCAAGCCTGCCTGATAGGCTTCATCATTCACCCCTGCCGCGGCAAGATACACCGCATCATCGTATAAATTCTCAGTCACACCGCCAAACAGGGATTTGTCCGTTGTAGTAAACGCAACTGTAATTGGCACACCTGCTTGCCGCACCCCGAGGTCCACCAAGCGTTTGCCAAAGAAATGCACTTGTTTTTCATTATCTACGGTCAGCGTGTCAAACATACCGGCACGAACGTTTATAAAGATATTCTGCGTTTTTTGCGGGGTAAACGTATAGGTCACGCTGTAATTTTCGCCGTCCGCTTTATAAGCGCAGTACCCGTCCACTTGCTCCAACACATCAAACAACGAAGTATCCGCGCTCTCTTCTTCATGGTCATGCGCGTCGTGTTCGTCTTCCCCCTCTGCATGCCGATGCAAAGACCCGTCTTCACCGGACGCGGCAATTTGCGCCTGCGTTACCGCGTGGCTGTTATAAAACCGAATGGTATCCATCGGAATGGTTTCCAACACATTCTCCTGTCCGGTCATTGCCTGCCACAACGAGGTTTGGGAAGTAAACGGATTGATACTGTACCCGTCCCACTGCGCAACATCGGCGTCGCTCAGCAGCCCCATACCGAGATACCCGTTTGCCTGATAAACCGTAATTCCGTCGGTTTCACCGACCACTTTATAATAGGTGTCGCCGCTGACAGCATCGGCATTGTCCCAAACATACTGCACCCCGAACAGCGTATTATAAATCGGCGTTTGCGAAGCATAGGCATAGCCGTTGCTTAAATTGCCGTAGTTGCCCATATCATATTGCAAAAATGCCATTTCGGTGTCGCACAAGGAGGAGAATGTGGATACCCCATGATACCCGTATGCACTACCTGCAAGCATAGCACCGTTTATATTATAATCCAACCGCGTAATATCATTGCTTTCTGCAAGTTCAACACGGTAAAACGAACCGTCTGCCGCCGCGTCGGTAAGCTCCCGCGCCGCCGCAGTCGCGTCGGCAAGCGGTAAATACGCGCTTTTGTTTGCGCCGGAAACCGCACCTTTTGCGCAGGCACAAAGCTGGGCGGCAGTAATCACAAGCGCCAACACAGTAACGGCTCTTTTACTTTTCGGCACTTTACGCAAAACCAAAAACAGCACAAGCAAAAGGACGGTGCAAACGGCACCGACTGTCAGCGCAGTTGCATAGACATGACGGTAGCGCACAAAGCTATATATGTATGCCGCCGCAAGGAGTACCCCGCTGACTGCAAACAGCGGCACACGCACCTCATCGAGATGCGTCCACACCGAGTATGCCATTTTCACAAGCAAAAACGCATACAGGAAAATAAAACGGTACGGCAATGCCGCAGGGGCGCTGAACCCGTGCCAAATATAGTAAATCGTTGGAATTTCAAAGGACACCAAAAACAGCACCGTCAGCACAATATGTGCGCCGCGCTCGTTTTTGGGTACGGATTTTACAAACGCATACAGCGGAAGCAAAATCAATGCTACCGAGCCGAGCATCAGCGTGGGCAGTGTGTTTTCTGTCATCACCATACTGGGTGGCAAAACACCCGGTAAATGCACCGTCAAAAAATCAAGCGGATTGAAAAACAACAAGCCGTCCGCTTCAAAAATGCTTTTCACATACGCCACAGAAAGCGCGTTTATCATCGGCAGCAGCGTAACACCGCAAAGTCCGCCCGCCGCAAGGGACGCGCCGCCGAATTTGAACAATGTCGGCAACAGCACTACATCGTCTTCGCCCTTTTTGTTGATTTTCCGCGAAAACAGGCAAACAAAGAAATACAGCACCGAAAAGATGCAAATCATATAACTTAAATAGAAATTGGAAAAAATACAAAGTGCCAAGCTCACAAGATACAACCACGGCTTGCCGCCGCTTGTCAACTTTTCAATACCGAGCGCCACAAGCGGCAACAACGCAAAGGGCAACAGCCACATGGTGTTGTAAAAATAGGCAAAGAAGAAGCCCGAAAAGGTATATAATAAAGCAAACAGAACGGTAGAAAGGTCACTGCGCGAAAAATGACTTTGCAAATACCACGCGGCACAAAATGCGGCAAGCATTGTGGAAAGCACAATCACCAGTGCATAAGCGTCGGTCACATTTTCAGGGGAGAACAACAGCGCCACCGCATTAAAGGGATTGAGCAAATAATAACAGACTGTGGCGTAATAATTGCCGCCCAAACCATCCGCCCACGAATACAAAAGCGAGCCGCCCTCCCGCACAGACCGCTGTGCCTCGGAAAGCAACGGTACATATTGCAGTGCTGCGTCGCCGCGCACAAGTGTGCCGTCACCGAACGGCGCAACGCCGTTCACTGCAAACATCACAAGCAGCAACACAAGCGCGCAAATAGCAGAAAGCAGGCTGAAAACCCATTTTTTTCTTTTTTTGAGAAATGCGTTCATACAATATCCATCCGTTCTGTTTGATTTCCTTGGATTTGCGCCCAAACCGCAAACGGTGCGCACAAAAGGCAAATGTTTCTATATACAGAAAATAGTATAGCACAGTTTTGCAAGAATGAAAAGCGGTTTTTCAAAAAAGAAAACCCCGCAATGCCAAAGCATTGCGGGGGGGTGCTTCAAAACTTATAAGATATTTTGATTACGGAGTAGAAGCGGGTGCTTTCTGATGGTTAGAAGCGTCAGCATCCGTAGAAGTGCAGTATACAGCGAATGTGCCCGATGTGGCGAGATCAACTGTGTAAAATTGATTAATATTACCACTAGCATCTTTTCCTGCTTTCGGGCAAGTCGGGTATGTGTTGCCTTCAAAAGTTGCTTTGAAAGAAGGAGCAGCGGAACTGTCTAATGTCACCGCAGAGTTTGTGTAACCGATTTTGTCTTTTAACTGATTCCAAGTCATGGTTTCGTCTGAACCGGTCATCTGGAAGTTGTTGAGGTTTTCTTTGATAATGCGGATGTTGGAATCGCAGGTCTTCTTTGCTGCATTCTTGGTAACTGCGCCGTAAACCGGAATCGCAACCGCAACAAGGATACCCATGATGACGACAACGATCATCAATTCAACGAGTGTAAAACCTTTTTTGCTGTGCATAAGTTTTCTCATAAAACTCTCTCCCTTTTGGAAAAATATGTGTTTTTATATTATGGGTGTTTGCCCGTAATACCTGTGAAAATGTTATAAAGTGTGAATACTCCGTAACTTGATATTGTCATTATATACCAATAAAATCGAAATGTAAAGTCTTTTTTGTAAAAAAATATGAAAAATTTGTATTTTTTCTGATTTAGAAAATAAGCACTTCGCTGTTTTACGGGTTAGGACGGGAAATTGCCTTCCTTATCGCCGTGTTCCGAGCAAACCACGCGGAACTCGCCGGGGGTTCCTGAGACGGCGGTCAACGTGTACTGGCACCCGTCCGTCGGGCACTCGGGGAAAGCGCTACCCTCAAAGCTATTCAAAAACCGTTCGTCTAATTTGCTTTGCGCGTCTGCCTGGTCGGTAATGGTTACCGTTGTGGCACCTTTTAACAGTGTTGCGTATCCGTTTGTATCATCATTGAGCATTTTGCAATGCGCCGCAACCTCTTGAATGGTTCGACAATTCGCGTGGCAGGTCTTTCGTTCGGCATTGGTCGTCACCGCGCCGTACACCGGAATGGCAACCGCCACCAAAATCCCCATAATCACGACCACAATCATCAGCTCCACAAGGGTGAAGCCTTTTTTATTTTGAAAAAATGCTTTGTTCACTTTTCATTTCCCCTCATTGCACAGCACTATTTCGGGCGTAAATCGGGAATGTTTCGTACTGTACAGGTATTATATTCCTTAATTTCTGTTTTGTCAACACTTTTTTTGCATATTTTCGGAAAATATTTCTAAAACAGAAAAAAGCCTTGCATTGGGGTGGCCATTGCGCCCGCCTGATTGTCATTCTGAGGCGACAGCCGAAGAGTCCACCTGATTGTCATTCTGAGCCGTTAGGCGAAGAATCCGCCCGATTGTCATTCTGAGCCGTTAGGCGAAGAATCTCATTTCGTATATTTTTATTTTGTGCTATTGGAGTTCCTTCGCTTCGCGCAGGATGACAAATTGGGGTTTGTAGGGGTAATTTATACGGTAGGGCGGGGGCTTGCCCCCGCCGTCAATTTACAGGTAATCCCGCGGCGGGGGCAAGCCCCCGCCCTACCCTGAAAATGCATTTCGTGCGTAGGG
>JBJEPU010000180.1:0-6132 GCA_051881395.1 Candidatus Fimenecus sp. | reverse complement strand
ATTTTTTGGTTTTCATCAGTTGTAATAAAGCCAATTCAATCGATTCACAACTGATGGTTTTCAGTTCATTTACCGCATAGTTACTGCCCGTAGCAAATGCCCCCTTACTGTGACAGCGGTTGTCAATTTGATTGACTTGTGTCGTATGATTCCGTATACTGTATGTAACAAATGTAACATACAGTTTGCTTTTTGTCAATGCGGAGGAATTGGAATGAAACGGAATCGACTGTGCGCGGGCGCGCTGGCTGTTGCTTTTTTATTGCTGTGCAGTGGCTGTACCAAACAAAAAAATACAGATTTATCCGAAGAAACAACGGCGCAACAAGTGCAGAGTGAATCTACTGCGTCCACTGCACAGGCAGAGACAGAACCCTCTGCCGTAGTTTCATCGAAAGAAAAGAACAACACAACCCAAAAATCGTCTGCACAAACGGAAACTACGCAGGCGGCGACGGAAACAGAGGAAAGCACCGCACAGGCGGACAATGCAGGAAACTTTGCGCAAACGGTCGGCGCAATGCTTTCCTATCTCTCCCAATCGGTCAAGCCGGACTATTATCAAAAAGTAAAAACAGATAAACCGTTGGAGAAAAAATATACCGATAAAGGCAGTTATGCGGTTTCCTATGTTGAATATACGGCAGAGGACAAAAGCATCGGCAAATATGAAATTTGGTATCCGACAGAACTTCCAACCGCGAATCGCACATATCCGTTGGTGGTGATGGCGAACGGTACGGGTGTGAAAGCGTCGTCTTACAAAGCCATATTTGAACACTTGGCGTCGTGGGGATTTGTGGTCATCGGCAATGAAGACGAAAATTCGTGGAGCGGTGCGTCTTCTGCGAAAAGCTTGGATTTTCTGTTGCAAAATAATCGAGATAAAAGCAGTTTATTTTACCAAAAAATTGACACAAAAAATATCGGCGTGGCAGGGCATTCGCAGGGCGGTGTCGGTGCAATTAACGCCGTAACGGCACAGGCAAACGGCAGTCAGTACAAGGCGATGTATACGGCGAGTGCGACGCATCAGGTTTTGGCACAGGCGCTTTCGTGGCCGTACGATGTGTCGAAAATCAAAATTCCGTATTTTATGACGGCAGGGACTTTGTAATTTGATGCCGGCAACGGCAAGGATGCCGGGATTGCCCCGCTATGGTCTTTGCAGGAGAATTATCAGGCGATTGCAAAAGATATTCCAAAAGTGTTGGCAAGGCGTGTCGACACCGACCACGGGGATATGCTGGCGAATGCAGACGGATATATGACGGCTTGGTTTATGTATTATCTGCAAGGCGATACGGCGGCAGGTAAGGTATTCTTTGGCACAAATGCGGAAATCCTGTCGAATGCCAACTGGCAGGATGTTGAAAAGAACCTGTAAACACAAACAAGGAACGGTACGCGTACCGTTCCTTGTTTTATGATTTATTTTATCCTGCCTGAAAATCCGAAAAGGTGACGGCAAAGTCTCGCCCGTCCATCGTAAGCGCTAACAGCGCGCCGCTGTCGCGGCTTTGGGTGAGTGTGTAGGTGTCGCCCGTGTCGGTCATACCGCTGTAAGTTGCGGTGTCGCCGTTCACGGTTTTTACACACCGTGTGCCGTCTTCGGCGCTTTGCAATGCAGAGAATAACAGCTTTGCAAACGCCGTGTCGGGCAGTAGGGTTTCCGGTGTTTTCACTTCAATCCCCAAAAACGAAAATTGGCATTCGTCCGCGCTTTGTGTGACGGTGAGCGACTGTAAAGCGTCAGGGCTTGTCAGCACCATTTTTGCCGTGCCGTCGGCAGAAAGCGTCAAATCCGCATTGCAGGTAAACGCACCGTGGGTGATTTCCGCCTTTGCCGTAAATGCCTGCGGCAGGCTGAGCGCATTTTTCCAATCGGTATGTTGACATCCGCAGCAAAGCAGAAGTAGCAAGGCCGCTGTAAGAGAAGTCAATCGCTTTTTTACGGTGCATCCCGCCTTTATTCAAATTTGGAAAGCACCTTCGGCAAGACTTTGAGCATTTTTGTGGGCGTGGTGGCACATTTTGAGGTTGCTTTTGCCACCGCGTCGCCGCAAAGCCCGTGGATATGTACCGCCGCTACTGCGGCTTCCAAGGGAGAAAGTCCAATACACAAAAAGCCCAAAAGCATACCCGCAAGCATATCGCCACACCCGGCGGTTGCCATACCGGCATTGCCCGTCAGATTGACGGAGAATTGCTTGCCGTTTGCGGAAATTACGGTGCCCGCGCCCTTTAACACGACCACAGCGCCTGTTTTTTCGCAAAGCGTCCGGCAGGCGTCCGTGCGGTTTTCCTGCACTTCTTTTGCAGTACAGCCCAACAGCCGCGCCGCCTCGCCCGGGTGGGGCGTTAGAATAACGGGTGCCTTTGCTTCCCGTAGTATATCTATGTCATTTGCTACGGCATTTATGCCGTCTGCATCTAAAATCAGCGGGATTTGTGTGTTGCGGATAACGGATTTCACCAGTGCTTCGGTGTCATAATCCAAACCCAGCCCACAACCAATGAGGCAAGCCGTAGACCTTGACAGCGCGTCCAACAATTTCGCTTCGCCCTGTATCGAAATTCGCCCGAAACGATTGGCGGGCAGGGGACATAAAATTTTTTCGGGCACAGCCGCCGTCACCGCCGCATACGCGCTTTCGGGGAACGCAAGCCGCACAAGTCCTGCGCCGCTTTCCACGCACGCGCCGCTTGCGAGTACCGCCGCACCGGGCATTTCGTAACTGCCTGCCACCACAAGCGCTTTGCCGAAATCGCCTTTGTTCGCATCAGCGCGCCGCGCGGGGAACAATTCTGCGACATCTTCATCTGTAAAGGCAAACACCTTTTCATACGGCTGATACAGTTGTTCGGGAATGCCGATGGAAACCACTTGGTTTTCGCCCACAAAATCTTTTGCAGGCTCTGTGACCAGCGCTTTTTTCAGCGCCATGACGGAAACGGTCAAATCCGCTTTTACGGGGCGGCTTAAATATTCGCCCGAATCTGCCGAAAGCCCACTTGGCAAATCAATCGAAACCATATATCCGTTTACGGTTTCCAAAAAGGAAAATAATTCCTGCAAGTTGTCCGGCAGTGCACCGGAAAATCCCGTGCCGAACACAGCGTCTACTAAAATATCGGCGTTTTGCAGTGCCTTGCGCTGTGATTCGGAAGTACGGTCATAGGTTAAAATCGGTATATCGCTGTCCGTCAGGCGGGAGTACATTTCCTGCGCGTTTTCGGCAGTGGGCGCGCCCATCACCAAAAAAACCTGCACCTTGTAGCCGTTTTCATACAGCTTTCGCGCGGCAACAAAGCCGTCACCGCCGTTTTTACCCTTGCCGCACAGCACGGCGACCGTGCGTTTTTCGGTGTTGTCAAATTTGGACCGAATGACCTTGGCACACGCCGCACCGGCGTTTTCCATCAGCCGCAAAAACGAAATCCCGTTTTTATCCGCGGCGCATTCCACGGCTTTTATCTCCTCGGCGGAAAGTATTCGCATCATAAGACTTCTCCTTTTCTGTATGCGGTGACAAACGCCGCCGCGAGGGTATCGGTGTGGGTAATGCTCAGCGCGAATTCCAAATTCTGCGCGTCGGCAAGCGCTTTTGCCTGCCCCGAAAGTGCAAAATACGGCGCGCCGAGGGCATCGTGTAAAACCTCGACTTCACAAAGCGAAAAACCGCGAATCCCTGTACCGAGGGCTTTTGCAAACGCCTCTTTTGCCGCGAAAGCACCCGCCAAATGCGGTTCGGGATGTTTTTGTGTCGAGAATTGCGCGCGTTCCTTTTCCCCGAATACGCGATTTACAAATGTCGGATTTTCGCAAGACTGCCGCACTCGCTCGATTTCTACTAAGTCAATGCCGTTTTTCAGCATACCTGTACTCCTTTTTCTCTGTTGTATGCAGTATAGCATTTTTCAGCGGATTTGACAAGAAAGCGAAAAACTTTTGAAAACCGTTTGCAAATGCGGAAAAATATGGTACAATATGGTTTCAAAATGTGAAGTAGGTGAGCGTATGAAAATCACGGTTATGGAAAACGCCGCGCAAATCGGCGAGGCAGTCGGCAAATTGTTTGTAGAAGCGATACAGAAAAAGCCGAATATCGTTTTGGGGCTTGCCACGGGTGCGTCGCCCGTGCCGACTTATCAGTATATCTACGGCGAATGTCAAAAGGGGAATGTCAGTTTAAAAGATGTTTGCACCTATAATTTGGACGAGTATGTGGATTTGCCGAAGTCGGATAAAAACAGTTACTATACTTTTATGCATAAAGAACTGTTTGACCACACCGATATTTTAGAGGAGAATGTGCACTTTTTGGACGGCAATGCACAAGATGTCGAAGCGGAGTGCAAGCGGTATGACGAGGCGCTCGCAAAAGCGGGGGTGGATATTCAACTTTTGGGTATCGGCAGAAACGGGCATATCGGCTTTAATGAGCCGTCCTCGTATTTCACCAAAGGTGCGTTTAAGGTGAAACTGACGGAAAGCACCATTGACGCAAACTCCAAATATTTTGACGAAAACCCGATGCCGCATTACGCGCTTACCATGGGCGTCGGCTCGATTATGCAGGCGAAAAAGATTGTGCTGATTGCCACGGGCAGTGCAAAAGCGGACGCGATGAAGGCGATGATTGACGGGCAGGTCGCCCCCAGTTGCCCTGCGTCGATTTTGCAGTTCCACCACGATGTCGAAGTTTATATGGACAAAGACGCAGCAAAGTTGCTGTAAGCGCCGAATCGCCGCAAGTAAAGAATATATCAAAACACGCACACCGAACTGCTTTTCGGTGTGCGTTTTTATGCATAAAAATTGGGGTTTGCGGGGGTGAACGCATTATATTTTGTGCGTAGGGGGCGGTGAGATTCCCCTGTTAGGGGAAATGTCGCGTAGCGACAAAGGGGTAATGGCGTAGCCGTAACTCGACGACCCGAAAATGAATGAATAATGAATGATGAATAATGAAAAATTGTAGGGAACGGTCTTGACCGTTCCGATTGAAAAATAAAAATGCAATGCGTGCGTAGGGGGCGGCGACTCGGCGCCCCGTTGTAGGGGCGGGTTTCCATGCCCGCCCGTAAATTTCGTTGTAATTTCGCGGAACGACACTGAGGTCGTTCCCTACGGTTTGTAGGGGCGGTCGACCTCGGCCGCCCGTAATTTTTGATGTGTTTCTACCCCTCCGGCACGGCTACGCCGTGCCACCTCCCCAACAAGTGGGGTGGTTTACGGAACAGTCAAGACCGTTCCCTACGCACGAAATACATTTTACAGGGTAGGGCGGGGGCTTGCTCCCGCCGTTTGCGCCTGCATTCGGAGAATTTGCTCCCGCCGTCAAATTTGATGTGTGCAGGGACGATTTTTATTCGATTTCAAACGGTGTGCTCGCCACTTTTCCGAACACGCCCACACCGATGCGCAATCCAAGAGAAAACGCCGTAGTAAATACATCCGTTTTTTCTGTTTCAGATAATTCATACTGCAAACGGGCGTATTTTTCAAAAACATCACAGCCTTGTGCAGGCAACAACTTCTGCAATTCCATTTCCGTTTCGGCAATTTCGCGCACCTTCGTTGCCGTTTCCCGACCATGATTGTTTTCTGCGAAGACGCGTAATTCTGTTGCATACAGTTTTTCATATAATTCGTTGAATATAGTTTCCAAATTGATCCCCCAAATCGTTGTTTCTTCCATTATATACTACTATTAGTAGGATTTCAAGCGTTAAAACTACTTTTTGTAGTATTCTCCAAATAGGAGGTAATGTAAATGGATTACAGACACCGTTTTCGGGATTTGCGGATTGACCACGATTTAACGCAGGAACAGGTTGCCGAAATCTGCAATGTCAGCGATGCTACCGTGGGGCATTGGGAACATTTAAAGCGGGAAATGCGGGTAGACTGCATTGTGAAATTGTGCCGATATTACGGGGTTTCCGCTGATTATGTTTTAGGCTTGGAAGAAAAATAAACGAACCCCGTTCTGCGGGCGGGCACAGAGAACCGCCCCTTCGCACAATTTGCAATGAACGCGTAGGTGTCGGTGAGATTCCCCTGTTAGGGAAAATGTCGCGTAGCGACAAAGGGGTAATGGCGTAGCCGTAACTCGACGACCCGAA
>JBJEPU010000179.1:0-6347 GCA_051881395.1 Candidatus Fimenecus sp. | reverse complement strand
CTCGCGGCGCACGAAGAAGGAATTGAAAAAATTATCGTTTTGGAGCGCGCAGATACGCTCGGCGGTATTTTGGAGCAGTGTATTCACACAGGCTTCGGGCTCCACTATTTCGGCGAGGAACTGTCCGGCCCCGAATATGCGGGCAGATTTATTGAGGAACTTTATAAAACCGATATTGATGTCAAAGTAGACACCATGGTTTTGGATATTTCCGCAGACAACGTGGTTACGGCTGTCAATAACTTTGACGGGCTTTTAACCATTCAGGCAAAGGCAGTTGTACTTGCCATGGGTTGCCGTGAGCGCCCGAGAGGGGCATTGTCGATTGCGGGCAGTCGCGCGTCGGGTATTATGACGGCGGGCACGGCACAAAAATATGTGAATTTGGACGGCTATATGCCCGGGAAAACAGTGGTAATCCTCGGTTCGGGCGACATTGGCTTGATTATGGCGCGCCGTATGACCTTAGAGGGTGCAAAGGTAAAAGCCGTTTGCGAGTTAATGCCGTATTCGGGCGGTTTGACGCGTAATATCGTGCAGTGCTTGGAGGATTTCGGTATTCCGTTGCGTCTTTCCTGCACGGTTGTGGCAACACATGGCAAAGAGCGTTTGGAGGGTGTAACTGTCGCCAATGTGGACGAGCATTTGAAGCCCATTCCGGGCACGGAGGAGTATATTCCGTGTGACACCTTAATGCTTTCCGTCGGTTTGATTCCCGAAAATGAACTTTCCAAAAACGCGGGCATTCAGCTCGATACCGTAACCAACGGTCCTGTGGTTGATGAATACCGCGAAACCTCACACAAGGGTGTGTTTGCCTGCGGCAATGTGTTGCAGGTGCATGATTTGGTGGACTTCGTAACGGAAGAAAGCAAGCTTGCGGGCAAAGGCGCGGCAAAATTCATTCAAGGCGCAAAAGCCGATAACGGCATAGTACATACCAAAGGCGAAAACGGGGTACGCTATATTGTGCCGCAAAACATCAACCGCGCAACAGATAACGATGTGAAACTTTATTTTCGCGTCGGTCGGGTGCTTGAAAATGTCACCTTGACCGTTACTTGCGGCGACGAAGTTTTGCTTTCTAAGAAAAAGCGCAAAATGACGCCCGGCGAAATGGAATATGTGACCTTAAAGGCGGAGGTTATCGCAAACTTACCCGCCGACAGCACGCTGGTTGTCAGCACAAAGGAGGCGTAACGCGATGGAAAAGAGAGATTTGATTTGCGTTTCCTGCCCGATAGGTTGCGCAATTACCGTGGAATTGGACGACAACGGACAGGTGGCTTCCGTAACGGGCAACACCTGTAAGCGCGGTGATAGTTACGCGCGGCAGGAGTGCACGCATCCCGAACGAATGCTGACTTCTACCGTCAAAGTAGAGGGCGGGCGACTGCCGGTTGTGCCCGTGAAATCGAGCGTTCCCGTGCCGAAGGAAATGCTGTTTGACTGTATGACCGAAATCAACAAGGTCACAGTAAAAGCACCCGTTAAAATCGGGGATGTGGTACTCAAAAATATCTTGAATACCGGTGTAGACATCGTCGCAACCAACGAAGTCTAAACTACTTAAACATAAAAGACAGCCGGGGCATGGTTTTGCTCGGCTGTCTTTTTATGTGTAAAAGCATATATATTTTTTACTTGACAAATCTAATGCCTTGATATACAATGTATATACATTGTAAAGCGAGGTATGTTTATGAAATACAGTAAAGAATTGGTAAAGGGAAGCACTTCACTTTTAATTTTGAGCATTTTAAAGCGTAATGACCTCTACGGCTATCGTATTATTCGTGAACTTGAAATTGCAAGCGAAAATGCGTTTGAAATGACAGAGGGGACGCTGTATCCGATTTTGCATGCACTGGAAAAAGATGGGTATTTGGAGTCCTATTGGCAAGAATTTGACGGTAGGAACAGAAAGTATTATCACATTACCCGCAAAGGGCTTCGGGAGTTGGAAAAAGAGAAAAAAGAATGGGAGTCATTTTCTAAATCCGTCGCAAAGGTACTGAATTATGTGTGACAATATGAATAAGGACGAATATGTCGTCAAAGCCGTGTCAAAAATAAAAAATGTAAATGCGAAAATTGAAGTGTCGACGGAATTAGAATCGCATATCGCCGACCGTATACAGTATTACAAAGAAATCGGTTATGATGAAGAAACGGCGGCGCAAAAAGCCGTGGAACATATGGGTGACCCCGAAGCGGTTTCATCTGCATTTTTCGAAATCTATCCGACAGTAAATGTTTCAATCGCAGTTTTTGCAACTCTTTTGGTGGTCGCAGTTGTTTTTCTATTTAATCTTGTTACTTTCTTTACTGTCGGTGACGGTAAAATGGGGTATGGTATATCCGAATTTTTAACATTATGCTGTTTTATCGGTCTGTCCTATTATGGAAAAAATCGGTACAGTCGATACATTTGCATTTTGCCGATTTTTGCCTATTTTTTAACATTCATCCGTTATGCAAGGTTTGCAATATATTATAAGGACAATTATTTGTGTTCTCGAATTATTTTGGCATTCTTTTGTTTGATAACTGGTGATCTTCATGGTTTAGCGTCTTTTCCAAATGTCGGAGGGATAAAGGTTGCGCCGTGGCTCACCTATATCACCTGGATTTTTTACGGAATAATTCTGTTTGTTCTGCTCGCGTCATTCATAAGCGCATGCAAGTTGTGCAGTCCGCAATACGGTTTGTTTCATAAAAGAATGGGTAGGAGAATTACTTTTCTGCAAAAATGTATTTTGTGGTTTTCTGCCATTGTGGTTTGTATATCTGTGCCGGTAAGTTTAATCAGTCATGTGTTTGGTAAGAATCCGGTGGAATCTTTAACGAATTATGAGGTAAATCCGCATTTTGATTATATCATGATTGTTCAAAGCAATACACCTTGCTCATTTGACGAAATCAATTTGGACGATGTACTGTTATTTCATTCGGATTATGATTGGAGCGATTACATACTGTTCTGGAATAATATCGGTGAAAGCGGTTCGATAATTTATGACGACTTTCAAGATGGTGTACGCTGTGTTCTTCAGGAGGATGTAAGTGTGCCTTGTGGTAATTTAATGGAATGCACGGTCAGAAAAGAAACGCTTCAATGTCAACTGAACAAAAAGTATGTTTATATAGGTTTTGTAAAAGACAGAGGTGCCGATATAAATAAGAATAATTTGTCTGCTTTTGTCACAATCACCGAAGACGATTGGCAGGAAACGGCATCTGTCGGCACTGTTTGCGCGGCTGTTGACCAATACAACTGTGTGGAGATTATTATAAAAGAAGCAGAAGCGTGAAAGTATAAAAATCAGCAAGCGGGAACAGTCTGAAAAGACTGCTCCCGCTTTTAAACAAAATAGGTATATGATTTGAATTTTTTGCCGAACTGTGCTATACTACATAAAAACAATAAACGAGGGAAATCTATGGAACAAAGCGTACAGCTTGCGGTTAAGGTTGTGCCTTCACCGCGGCAGTTAGCGTGGCAAAAAATGGAGTTTTACGCCTTTTGCCATTTCGGTATGAATACCTTTACAGGCAAAGAATGGGGCGACGGTACGGCATCACCGGCACTTTTTAACCCCACAGATTTTGACGCTGACCAATGGGCAAAGGTTGTAAAATCCGCAGGAATGCGCGGACTGATTTTAACCTGTAAGCATCACGATGGCTTTTGCCTTTGGCCGAGCAAATATACCGAGTATTCCGTAAAAAACAGCCCGTTTCGTGACGGGCAGGGTGATGTTGTGCGGGAAGTCGCAGACGCCTGCAAGCGTAACGGACTGAAATTCGGCATTTATCTTTCCCCGTGGGACAGACACGAGCAAACCTATGGGCAGGGTGAGCCGTACAATACCTATTACAAAAATCAACTGCGTGAATTACTGACGGAGTACGGCGAACTGTTTTGCGTTTGGTTGGACGGCGCTTGCGGAGAAGGCAAAAACGGGAAAGTGCAGAAATATGATTGGCAGGGCTTTTACGCTGTGATGCGGGAATTACAGCCCAATGCCGCAATCTGTATCAGCGGTCCTGATGTGCGCTGGATTGGCAACGAGGCAGGCGTATGCCGCAAGTCCGAGTGGAGCGTGGTGCCGTCTTGGCTTTCCGTCAATGAATTTATTGCGGAAAAATCGCAGAAAACCGATGATAAAAACTTCGCCAAAAAGCACAACGCGATGACGCTGGATTTAGGCTCGCGCAAGGCAATTAAAGGCGAAACGGATTTGATTTGGTATCCGGCGGAAGTGGACACTTCCATTCGTCCCGGTTGGTTTTACCATGAAAATGAGGACGGCAAGGTCAAATCCATTGATAAACTCTATAAAATTTACTTGAATTCCGTGGGCGGCAACGCCTCGTTGCTTTTGAATATCCCACCCGACAAAACGGGCAAAATCCATGCGGAGGACGCCATGGTTTTGGACTCGTTCGGGCGACTGTTAAAGCGTGAATTCCCCGAAAATCTACTGGAAAATGCGCGCGCTTCCTCAACAAGCGAGGTAGACAATGAACACCGTGCCGCTTTTGCATTGTCCGACGATGAAAACTTTTGGCAGGCGGCTTTGGATGATGAAAAACCGGAATTGATTATTGACTTTGGGCAGGAAACAAGTTTTGACAGCGTTATTTTGCAGGAAAACATTGCCACGGGACAACAAATTGAAGAATTTGATTTGTTTATACAGAAAAAGGGGAGTAACCGTTGGAAACGCGTCGGAAAATATACCATCATTGGGTATAAGCGGATTTGCCGACTGAAAAAAGCATATTCCACGCGAAAAATTCGCATTCGCATCCGTTCCCACCGCGGCAAAGCAACTTTATTGCATGTGGCGGCTTATAAACGAGACGCGATTTTATAATCACGCTTTTTATATTCAAAAATCATCTGAAAATGCAGTTTGACTTGCAAAGCACTTTACATGTAAAGGTATATGCTTGTCAAAAAGAAAAATTCTTGTAAAGTGGTTAGCTTTACAAGGATTTCGACTTTTTCGGAGCCAAAAATGTTCAAAAATCAAAGTTTTTAACATTATGAACAGAGTTTTGAACATTTTAATCGTTGAAAATTAAATTTCTAAATTTGAAAAATAGTGAATATTTGTCTATCATTTTTGCATATTTTTGAATTTTTTTTGCAGTTTTTCCTGAAAAATCCTGCAAAAAACGGTTTACCACCCGTCGATTTCACCGCGTTCCAATGCCCCGACGATTTTTTTACGGAGTGCCGGGTAGTCTTTTTCCAATACTTGCAGTAATTCTTTTACGGTTTGACGTTCGGTCACCTTATCGGCAGGGCATTTGCTTTTCACAACGGGTAAGTTCAGCCGCCGTGCCGCCGCAGAAACCTCTTTTTCCATCGCAAATACCAATGGGCGAATCAGGTACAAATCTTTATTCGATAGATAGGAAACGGGGGAAAAGCAACCGATTTGCCCGCCGCGCAGTAGATTTATCATAAAGGTTTCCGCCGCGTCGTCTAAATGATGTCCTAACGCTACCTTATTACAGCCGTTGGCTTTTGCAGTATCATGTAAAATGCCGCGGCGCATTTTGGCGCACAGGCTGCACGGATTTTTCTCCTGCCGCGTGACAAAAATAACTTCCCACAAATTGGTGGGTTTTACAATGTATTCGACTTGTAGGTCTTTGCAAAGTGTTTCCACTTCCGAAAAGTCCCCGGGTACGCCGCCAAACTGATAATCGAGCGTAATCGCCACCACTTCAAAATGTTTGGGGTAAAACGCCCGCAAGCGCGAAAGCGCATATAAAAGCACAAGCGAGTCTTTCCCGCCGGAAACCCCGACGGCAATGCGGTCGCCTTCTTCTATCATATTATATTTATCTACCGCGGCGCGGCAAAGGCTCAGTATCCGTTTCATAGAAAAACCTCCGAATTTGTCCTTATTTTACCGTAAAATAGCGATTTCGTAAACAGAAAACGCAAAAATAATGTTTGAGTAAACAGTATAAAAACGCAAGAAAAACAGAGAAAACGAGAGAAAATACCTTTACACATTAAAATTTTCAAAAAAATTGTTGACGAATTCGTGTTCTCGTGGTAAACTATTCGAGCATTTAAGAATAAAACAAATGGAACACGGAGGTTATGTTTATGTCAACTTATATGCCTAAAGCGGGCGACATCAGCCGCGCATGGTATGTGCTTGATGCAGACGGCAGAACGCTCGGTGAAGTTGCGGCTGAGGCTGCTACGCTTCTTCGCGGCAAGCACAAGCCGACCTTTGCACCGCATGCAGACTGCGGCGACAATGTTATCCTCATCAATGCGGCAAAAGTCGTTTTGACCGGCAACCAGCTCGAGC
>JBJEPU010000178.1:0-6381 GCA_051881395.1 Candidatus Fimenecus sp. | reverse complement strand
GCATTATGCAACCCGTTTTTGTTTTTTTATTTTATTTGCTTTTCGGGCGGGCAATCAGCGACACCACAAGCCCCGACAGCATTGCGGCGGAAATGCCCGCACTGCCCGCCGTAAGCGGACCTGTCAGAACGCCGAGCAACCCGTCCTCGCGTATGGCGTCCTTTGTGCCTTGCGCCAATAAATTGCCGAAGCCCGTCAAAGGCACGGTTGCCCCACAGCCCGCAAAATCCGCAAGCGGCTGATAGACGCCCACCGCGCCCAGCACCACACCCGCAACCACAAACAACACCAAAATGCGCGCCGGTGTGAGCTTTGTGCAGTCCATTAACAGTTGCCCGACCGCGCAAATCGCACCGCCCACCAAAAATGCTTTTAAAAAAATCATACTTGCTTCCTCCCGATACTACATTTTGCCGAAAAGTTTGTTTTATGCACAAAAATGTGGTAAAATACTGATGAAAATATCGTTTTGAGGTGATTTACTTGAACAGTACCTTTGATTGTTATACGCTTTACAACGGCGTGCAGGTGCCGTGCATTGCGTTCGGCACTTGGAAAATGCCCGACGAGGTTGCCGCCGCGTCGGTACAGTGCGCAATAGAAAACGGCTACCGCCACATTGACACGGCGGGCGCTTACCGAAACGAAGTCGGCGTCGGCGAAGGGATACGCAAAAGCGGTATTGCGCGCGACGAGATTTTTTTGGTCAGCAAACTGCCAAACGCCGACCATGGGTACGAAAAAACGATTGCCGCGTGCGAGCAGTCGCTTCAAAAACTCGGTGTGGACTATTTGGACGCTTATCTCATTCATTGGCCCGTACTTGTAGAAAATCAAGACCATGTCGCAGAGGATTTGTGCGACACTTGGCGCGCATTTGAACGGCTGTATCAAGACGGCAAACTGCGCGCGTTGGGCACAAGCAATTTTTTGGAGGAACACATTAACCTGTTAAAAGCGAACTTCAAAAACTACCCGATGATAAACCAAGTACAACTCCACCCGCAAAATCCGCAGGACGAAATGGTCGCGTACTGCAAAGAAAACCGCATTCTGCCCGAGGCGTGGAGTCCGCTCATTCAAGGGCAGGCATTCAAGCGCGAATTGCTTGTGGAGACCGCCGCAAAATACGGCGTGAGCGTGGCACAACTTTGCATTCGCTGGATTTTCCAAAAAGGCGTTGTGCCCGTACCGAAATCGACCACGCCCGAACGCATCAAAAACAATGCGGATATTTTCGGGTTTACGATTTCCGACGAAGATATGGAAAACATCGCCACTTTGCGCAAATACGGGATGATCGGCGACCCGCCGAGCGTCCCGCGCACACATCAGGTGGTTGGATTTTAATTTGCTTTTCAAGTACCGGAGAACACGATGAAAAAGAAAAAAAGTTGGGACAAAAAGTGGTACACCGACGCGTTTTTACAGGAATTGAAAGCGACCGCGCGGGTGCGTATGGACGGCGATTTGCCGATTACCGAAAAATATGCGCCGGATGCGGGCTCGGATATTGCCATTGACCCGCGTTTGCTCGGCGGTCCACTCGGCAAAAACGCAAAAATGATGGCTTGTCTGCCGGAATTTTTGCTCGACCGCGTCAAAATGAAGCTCAATGACAAAAGCATTGCGTCATTTCGCCAAAGCTGTGACCGTATTTCCAGCGCGGTGTGCGTGCGCGGTGGGATTGATATGGAGGACAAAACCGTGCCTGCCGCGGACGGCTACGCGATTCCGATTCGCATTTACCGAAGCGAAAACTGCGCGGCGGGGTGCGGCTGTTTGCTGTTTTTCCACGGCGGCGCATTCATCGGCGGCAGTATTCCGCCGTATGACGAGGGTTGGAAGGTATTTGTAGAAAAGTTTTCTATGGTGGTGGTCAGCGTCGGCTACCGTTTGATGCCGGAAGCCCCCTATCCCACCCCGCACGAGGACTGCTACCGCGTGTTGGAATGGGTTTACAGCAATGCCGACTCCTTGCAGATTGACAAAACGCATATTTTCGTCACCGGCGACAGCGCCGGCGGCAATTTAGCACAGTATTGTTCGACGCGCGCGAAGGGCACCGATATGGTGCGCGGGCAGATTTTGTTATATGCCACGCTGAATATGTTTCGCATGGAGGACAAGTATTATAAACTCGACGGCAAAAACTTTACATACGAGCCGAAGCAAAAACGGCTGTCGCGCTGTATTACCAAACAGTTGGAAATGATGGTCAACACCGTGCAGGATATGGGCGACGCCATCGGGTTTACCACGCCCGACCCGTACTGCAATCCGTACAGCTTCGACGCCGCAGGCAATCCGCCCACCTTTATTTCGGTCGGTGCATTGGATTTTTTGAAAAATGACTGCATCGCCTGGGCGCACAAGCTGCAAGACGCCGGCGTGCCTGTGAAAGTGATTGTCTATAACGGTATGGGGCACGGCTATTTGAACGCGATGGGCGTTTTTCCGCAGGCGGAAGATGTGGTCGATGAAATGGGACAGTTTATAAAAGACCACAGTTAACTGTGTAAAAACGGTATACGAAAAAGCGGAACGAAGGGATTGCCCTCGTTCCGCTTTTGTATGCTCGTTTTTCGTGTATCAATACAACTCTTCCCCGTTTATATACAGGTCAAGCAAGGACGCGTCAAATGCATCGACCGCGCCGTCGCCGTTTAAATCGGCAGCGGCAAGCTGTGCTTTGTCGGTAATTTCCACCGCGCCGACTGTCGCCTTTGCCACTTTTGCATAATCGGTTGTGTTGACGGCATTGTCCACAACCACATCGCCGCGCCGCGCAACGGTATAGGTCGTGGTGTTGGTGCCTTGCGTGACGGTCACCGTGCCGCCCGTTGTGGTGCCGCTTACAGAAACCGTACTGCCGTACGGCGCGATAAACGCCGTGCTCAAACTTTGGTTTTTCCCGAGCAGTACAATCCCGTCTGCCTTGCGCACGGCAATGTCGGTATCGGCTCTGCCGAGTGTCAGCGCATACGGCGTTTCACAAAGCGTGGGATAGGTCAATACAAAACTGCTGTTGGTAAAGCGTTCTCCCGTTGCAGTATGCGCATCGGCAAAGGTGGTGGCATCATTGCCAAAACAGCAATTGGTGCTGTTTGCGCCGACCAAAAAGAAATCGTAATAAATCGAAGATTGGTCATCCCAAGTCAAATCCACGGCGTACCATTTGTTGTCTTCCATTTTGACATAGTTCCACGCGTGCCCGCCTCCGCCTGCTTCACCAACGACAATCACGCAGGGAATGCCCTCGCGGTCACAAAGCATTTTAAACGCTTCGGCATACCCTTCGCACACGGGCTTGTACGGCTCTAAAAATACGCTGGTCGGTTGGTGCGCCGTACCGTTTGTAAAGGTGGAATCGTACGAAACCTGTTTTGCAATCGTATCGTGAATGGATTTTACCTTTTCATAGCGCGTGTACCCTTTGACCTCGAATGCATCAAACGCCGCCATCATACGGGTATAATAGTCCATCACCGATGCTTTGTTGGCATACACGGCGGTATCATACTTCATTGTACAAGTAATGCTGGATACTGACAGCGTATATACACCACTGCTCACGCGGTAAGAATAACTGTAAGAGAAGGTATACGCGCCCAACCAAAACATTTCAGGGTGGTCATCCATCAATGCGGAAACACCGCCCTGTACTGCGAGAACGAGTTCGGTTTGCGCTTCCGCAGTCAGCGATGTTGATGTGTTTTGACAGGTGATGGGCGTTGTAAAAGTGATTGCAACACCGTTCACATTGTCTGCGCTGTCCAACCCCGCGTTTAACAGCGCATTATACACATCTTTTTGCCGCTCGGTTAAGTACATATAGAAAGTATACGGTGTGTCGGCATCGCCCCCGAAAAAGGGCTTTGTCGCGCCTGAATTGTCTACTGTATGGGGTACTTCTGTGCGCGGGTCAAATTGCACGGCTTGCGTGTACCCCATATCCACCGTAATTTCCGTGGGCATTTCCGCGGCGGCGCAAAGATAAAATGCACCGTTTGACAGCAACAGCAAAAATGCCGTCAGCAAACTCATCCACTTTTTCATACCATGTCTCACCTGTTTCTGTTCTCTTAAAAAGCAAACGGCGTTCACAGGCAGAAGCGAACACCGTTTGCCGAAAGACCTTTAAGCCGCTAAATTTCTTGCGCCCGAAGCCGCCTGCAAAATCCAACGCGCATCTACCGCATTGATTCTGCCGTCACCGTTTACATCGGCGCAAGCCTTTTGCTCGGCAGTGAGCGTCCGCGCACCGGACGATGCCTGCAAAACCCAACGCGCATCTACCGCGTTGATTTTGCCGTCGCCGTTCATATCGCCGCGTTGCACGGCAAGCCGAACAATTGTATATGTTTCCACGGTTACACTGTTTTTCGTGACATACAACGTTCCCGTACTCTCGTCACAGTGCAGTGCATAGCCGTACGGTGCGGCAAAAGCGCTGTCCCAAGGCGTATTCCCATATAAATAGACCTCATGCACCGATTTTCTGACGGTCGCTGTGGAATTCGGTGCCAACAGCATCGCACTGTACCCCTTCGCGCTCAAAGTCGGATAAACCACAGCGGCAATTTCAGGTACATTATAGCGAGACCCTGTCGGCGTATGGCTTTCAAAGAATGTTGTCTCATCGAAAAAACAGTTAGTGCTCTCGGCACCTGCCAAGAAAAAGTCATAAAATGTTCCGTCGGTTTCTTGGTCGTCCCAAGTGACATCGACCCCGTACCAGTTGCCGTCTTCCATTTTGACGTAATTCCATGCGTGGTTATCATCCACAACGAGGACGCTCGGAATTCCGGCACGGTCGCAAAGCATTTTAAATGCACCTGCGTATCCTTCACACACTGTGTAATACGGAGACAGGAAGACACCCGTGACCCAACCATAAGCCGGATATTGGGAATACAAATCATATTGCACACGCTCTGCAATCCAGTCATGTATAAATTTGACTTGTTCGTAGCGGGTATCGCCCTGAATCGTAAGCGAATCGGCAATCCGCACACATTCGTTATAATCGGACAGAACTTTTGTCCAACTCGAATAACCGTTCGGAAGTTCAAACGAAATTTCCGCGCCGAGGATGCGGAACGGATAGGTTCCGTCTGCATTCGGTGTTTGGCTATACTCATACAACAGATTATCCATAAAGCCGCACGACCAAAAATACTCCGAATTGCCGTCAAAAAATGCGCCGAAACCGCCCAATATTGCGGCAATATATGCCTCAAACGTCTCATCGGGGATTTCAAAGCCTTCATCTGTTGCAACCGCATTGCAGGAAATCGGCACCGAGAATGCAATCTCAAATGTTGTTTGCGGCGTCATTACATTAGCCTGCACGGCATCATAAACTTCCTTTTGCCGCGCATCCAAATACGGATAGAACGAATACATCGCATTCGGGTCTTCCGATAGGCGTACATAACTCTTGTCAGGATGCAAATATTGCAACATCTCGCCGTGTTTGAGCGTATGTTGCTGCGCGGGCATTTTGCCGGTCTGCACGCCTGCCGCGGGCAATGCAGCCACACTGACGGAAAGCGATGCAAACAGCAGAACAACCGCCAGCAGAACAGAAATGGTTTTTTTCATTGTATGACTCCCTCTCAATTTATATTGTGCAATCGTTACCGATTTTGTAAAAGCGCAGACAGTTCGTCCATAAATGCGTTAATATCGCGGAAATGGCGGTACACCGACGCAAAGCGCACATACGCAACCTCGTCAATATCCTTTAATTTATCCATCGCAAGTTCGCCGATATGTAATGAAGTCACCTCGCGGTCGAGCGAGTTTTGCAAGCTCGCCTCAATATCGTCCACCGCTTTTTCCAAGGTATCCATTGCCACGGGGCGTTTTTCGCACGCGCGCATCATCCCGCGCAACAATTTATTACGGTCAAACACCTCACGGGATTTATCCTTTTTAATCACCAAAATCGGCACGCTTTCGATAATTTCATAGGTTGTAAACCGTTTGTTGCATTGCAGGCACTCCCGACGGCGGCGAATACGCTCGCCCTCGTCGGTCGGGCGCGAGTCAATGACCTTGCTTTCTTCATATCCGCAAAACGGACATTTCATACAAATCACTCCATATCTAACGCAATATATTGTGTATTTAATTGTATTATAGCAAATAGACAGCACAATGTAAAGCAGAAAAAGCCTTTACAGCCATTTTTTTAACGCATTCTGTGCGGCGGCGATTTGCGCGGGGGTTTCGTAGCCGTTTTCATACAGTTCGATAATATAATCCCCCGTGTATCCCTTTTCGCGCATCACCTGCAAAAAGCGCTGAAAATCGAACTGTGCGTTTTCACAAAACGGCACAACGCAGTCGCGCGTTTCGGTATAATCGCTGATG
>JBJEPU010000177.1:0-6394 GCA_051881395.1 Candidatus Fimenecus sp. | reverse complement strand
GATAAAATCATAACTCATTTTGTAGGTGATTTCCACCATGGTGCGGGGGTAGTCGCTGCCCCACATCAATTTATGGATTCCGCAGATTTCGGCGGCTTCTTTCACCGCCTTTACGGCAGAGGGGTACGGGTAAAATTCGCTGTTAAAAAGCCAAGTAATACCGCCGCTTTCGATGCGGACATTTTGATTACGGGCGAGCTTTATTTGCTCCGTCCAGCCCTCTTTTGTGACCATTCCGAAATGCCCGATTGCGATTTTCAGGTCGGGGAATTGCTGTATCATTTCAAGAAGCGAGGCGGTTTGCCTATCGCCGTCGGCAAGGTCAACGGAAATAAATTTATTTTCCCTGTTTGCCGCTTCAAACACTTTATAATGCTTTGTCAAATCCTGTGTGGGCAGTCTGCCTGCGCAGATTTTTATGCCGTCAAAGCCGTCAAGGGTAAAGGGCTTGTTTTCTTCATAAAGACTGCAAATTTTCAGCCTTTCGGGGTATTTTTCTTTTGCGGACAGCAAATACGCGTCCTGATTGCCGTCAATCTCCTCTTGGGTAATCACCGCGCCGCTGACACTCGCATAATCCATATTGGCAACAAAGCGCTCGGCGGTATTTTCCCCGTCCGTCATAAAGGGGGGAATCATCTGCCGAATTTCGCCGCCGAAATTGCTTTTGCCGTTACCGACGGAGAAAACCTCTCTGCCGCTTACCTTGCCGTTTTGCGTTTTCCACAAATGGGCGTGACAATCGATAATCATAAGGTTACACCGTCCTTGAATATGGCTATTTCGCGGTATGCGTTTTGCTCGTTTTTCGTTTCTTTTCCGTTTGCCGTTTCCGTGAGTAAGTCGAAAAGCTCGTTTTCCGTGCCTGTTTGCGCGTCAAAATCAATCCACTTGCTTTTCTTTTGACGGATTGCTGTATTTGTTGCGATTTTCAGCGTAGGTACAGGCGCGCCGAGGGGTGTTCCCCTGCCCGTTGTAAACAGAATAAGATGACAGCCTGCCGCCGTGAGATTTGTGACAGCCACCATATCGTTACCCGGACCGTTCAACAAGTTCAGCCCTGATTTTTCGGCAGTATCGCCGTAGCCAAGCACCGCCGTTACAGGCGCTGTACCGCCCTTTTGCACACAGCCGAGGGATTTTTCCTCCAAAGTGGTAATACCGCCCGCCTTGTTGCCGGGTGAGGGATTTTCGCTTACAGGCTGATTATTTGCAATAAAATAATCTTTGTAATTGTTGATAAGGCGAACCGTATCTCTGAAAACCGCTTCATTGACACATCGGTTCATCAAAATCTGCTCTGCGCCGAACATTTCGGGCACTTCGGTGAGAATTGCCGTGCTACCCATGGCGACAAGTTTATCCGTTATTCTGCCGCACAAGGGATTTGCGGTTATCCCTGAAAGCCCGTCGCTTCCGCCGCATTTTAAGCCGATTTTTAAGGACGAAATCGGCATGGGTGTGCGCTTGTCCTCACCTGCAAGTTTTTGCAGTTCGGCTATGATTTTTTCGCCCTCGCTGATTTCATCGTCACAATCCTGACAGTTCAAAAAGCGAATTCTTTTTTCATTCACTTCGCCGAGGACTTTTTTAAATTCCCCGATATTGTTATTTTCACAGCCCAAACCCAGCACCAGCACGCCCCCTGCGTTTGGGTGTTTCACAAGCCCCGCAAGGATTTTTTGCGTGATACTGTGGTCGCCGCCCAACTGACTGCACCCGTAAGGGTGGATAAAGCAAAACGCGCCCGTTTTTTGCGCTAATTTTTGCGCGATACCGTTTACACAGCCGACAGTGGGGAGTATCCAAATATCGTTGCGAATACCCACCTCGCCGTTTTCACGGACATAGGCATTTACCGAAACGGGATTTTGGGGTTCGGGATAGGTAAAATCGGGGGCATATGCATATGCAAGCGTGCCTGAAAGCGCGGTTTTCAAATTATGGGTATGTATATGCTCTCCCGCCCCAATATCCTCTGTTGCCACGCCTATGGGAAAGCCGTATTTGATAATTCTCTCACCTTTTTTTATGTCTTTCACGGCGTACTTGTGCCCGTCCGAAAGGCAAACCTGAACATTATCCTTGGGGTGGATTACGACATACTCCATTGAAGCGCCTCCCTGATGCCGCGATTATGCATTTTATCAATACTTTCGTTCACAAGGTCAGTGAAAACACGCAAATCCTGTCCCCACAAGGTTGTATTTGCAAGAATTGCCGCAACGCCGTTGTTTTTTATAAAGGCGACCGCCGATTTATCGTCCTGCACCTCGCTCGTTTTGTAATACTCCATAAGGCAAGCAAGGGAAAACGCAAGGGGTTTTGGCAAAGCGTTATTCATCTTTACATAATCCGTGATTGTGGGCAAAACTCTTGCCGTGAATTTGCTCACGGAATTTAAGGCAATGGATTTCCACAGATGTTTGATATAAGGATTGCCGAAACGCTCCAAAACCGCATTTGCAAATGCCTTGTTTTCCTCGGTTTCACCCAGTGTGGGCAGAATATACTTAAACAGACAAGTATTCAGATACGCATTTAACTGCTCGTCTTTTAGGCTCTCCCCTACTGTTTTTACACCGCACAAAAGCGACGGGAACACAAGGGAGGTGTGGGAGCCGTTTAAAATACGCACTTTCATTTTTTTGTAGGGCGCAACATTATCCGTCCAAATCACATTGAAGCCCGCGGTTTGTAAGGGCAATTCTTTTTCAAAATCCCCTTCAATTACCCAAAGGTGGTATGGCTCTGCCGTATCTAAAAGCGCGTCACGGTAACCGATTTCCGTAAAAATCTTTTCCGCCTCATCTGTTGGGTAGCCTGTAACAATGCGGTCCACAAGGGTATTGCAGAAAGTGTTTTCGGTTTTTATCCAAGTGATAAAATCATCACCGAGTTGCCATTTTTCAGCATATTGAAGCACGCATTTTTCTAATTCCCTGCCGTTATTGTCAATCAGTTCGCAAGCGAAAACCACAAAGCCGTCTAACTTCTTTTTATATCTCGCATACAAAAACTGTGTAAGCTTGCCGGGAAAAGACAAGGCGGGTTTATCTGTAAAATTGCAGGTTTCATCAAAGCAAATACCCGCTTCGGTGGTGTTTGAAATAATAAAGCGCAAATCGGGATTTTCGGCAAGGGACAAAAACGCGTCAAAATCACGGTAAGGGTTGACAGCGCGGGAAACGGCGTGGATTTCCGTTCTTTCGCAAACTTCTTTGCCGTTTTCAATGCCGCGCAAAATCAAATTGTATTTGCCGTTTTGTGCGTTGATTTTCTCCACCGCGCCCGAATCAGTGGGAGAAACAATCACGATTTTGCCGTCATACAGATGTTTCTTGTTGAGTGCGTCAACAAAATAATCCGCAAAGCCTCTTAAAAAATTACCTGTGCCGAATTGCAGTATTGTTTCTTTCATTTTTATTCCCCGAATTCAATTAAAAGTTTAGCAAGTGTGCCGTCGTTATGAGAAAGCGCCTCGAAAGCGTCTTTCGCATTTTCTTTTGGGTATATGCCGCTGACCATCTTCAATACATCAGCCTTTTTGCTTGCAACCAAATCAATCAGTTCTTCAAAGTCCTTTGTAAACGCATTGCGGCTGCCGAAAATGTTCAGTTCTTTTTTGAGAATAACGGAATGGACAAAGGTAGTTTCACGCTTACCGTTGCCGATTAAAATAATATTTGCGCCGTGCGCCGATTCGTTAATACAATTCAAAAATGTTTCAGGTGCTCCGCAGGCTTCAACGCATACATCAAAGCCGTTGCCGTTTGTAAATGCATCACAAGCGGTATGTAAATCCGTTGCTTTCACATTCACCGTGCAGCCCGCACCGTATTCCTTTGCAAGGTTTAAACGGCTTTCGAGCATATCAGCGATAAGCACCCGCGCGCCCATTGCCTTTGCTTTCATCAGGGCAAAAAGTCCGATAGGTCCTGCGCCCATTATAAGCAGATTGTCACCCGATTTCACCTCTGCACGGGACAGAGCATGGCAACTGATGGAAAACGGCTCAATCAAGGCAAGTTCTTTTGCGGTTAAGCCCTTACCGTCTATAATTCTTTCAACAGGCATGGTGATATACTCCTGAAAACTGCCGTCACGCTGCACGCCCATAGTCTGATTATCGTGGCAGGCGTTCACAATCCCACGCTTACAGGCGTAGCACGCGCCGCAGTTAAAATAGGGGTTACAGGTGACAATATCGCCCGCCTTTAAGCCTTTGCTGTTTTCGGGTATTTCCACAATCTGTGCGGAAAATTCGTGCCCCGGGATTCTCGGGTATGTGGTAAAGGGCTGATTGCCCGTATAGGACGCCACATCTGCACCGCAAATACCGCAATAAAGCACCTTTAACAGCGCCTCGCCATTTTGCGCTTTCGGCATATCCTTTTCAACGATTTTAATTTCACCGGGTTTTGTAATCTGAATGGCTTTCATTTTTGCTTATGCCTCCGTATTAATATAATCGCTGTTCCAAATAACCGCCGTTTTTAACGGCGCACCTTTACAATATATTTTATTTTCGTATGCGCCTATGGGGTTTTTTGTAAATTCGTCCTTATCAATCAATTCTACAAGGCGGTCAAATTTGCTTTCGCAAAGCAGTTCGATTGCGGTTTCCATATGCTTTTGCGTAAAATTGATAGACGCTAAAATCACCTGATTTTTAAAGCCGAAGGGCATAGTATCAAAAGTCACTTTCGGTCCTAAGGAAAAACTGTTGTAAATCCCGTTACAGCCAAGCACGCCTTGCGCAAAGGCTATGCGGTGCTCGGTTTCCGTGCCGCTTGTACCCACAAACACCGTTGCCGTACCGCCAATTTTCTGCTTGATTGCGGCGGCGGTTTCGCTTTCTGAAAGTCCGTTAACGGAAAGATAATCACATTTGAGTTCCGTTTTTACAAACTGTGCTTTTTTGCTGTTTTCATCACTTCTTGCCACGAATAAAATATTCGCTTGCGGGTGATTTCGGCGGATTTGGTCGCCGATGAAAAGCCCCGTTGTGCCAAGACCGAAAATGACAACACGCTCGAATGTGCTTTCTATGGCTTTTTTGCGGGCGGTTTGCGCATCGCATTTTTCTTTGGCAAGCTCTACGCGAAAGTTCTGCGCCTCGCCGATGTCGCACATTCTTTCGTGCTGGAATACCGCGCAGGCGTAGGGGTCGGAAAACACCAGCTTTTTCGCAAGGGAAAGCGGAAGTTTTCGGAGCCCCGCGTATTTTTTCGGCAGGTGCAGAAGCATATCGGGATTGAAATATCCCTTGTCGCAGAAGATGCCGTCCGCGCCGTCACAACCGTATTCAAAATAGGTTTCGTCCTCTGTAAATCGGGTGGGGTCAAAACTGTCGCCGCCGCGGATTAACACAATGGCAAAGCGGTTTTCTTCCGGTACCCACACAACGCCCTCGTGCCCGTTGATAAGCCGTTTTTCGCCCTGCGGGAATTTGGGATTTAACACGCCGCGCGCCCCCATTTTCATCAATTCATAATCCGTGCCGCAAAAGCCGCAGAACACAGGCACGGCTTCTATACCCTCTTTTTTTACTTCGCCGCGCAATCTTTGGCGGGGCGGATTGATAAGATTTATTTCACCGTATCTGAGCGGTTCTTTTTCATCGTTTACAAAATATGTAGCATACGTTTTCAAAGCTTGTTCCTCAAATCTTTAAAATGACTGTATTTCAATATTTACGCCATTGTTTTGGTCGATAGTCAAAACCGTACCGCCCAGCGTTTTCCCTGAAAAATAGCAGTTATACGAGCTTTTGGTCATATAGCAGAGTTTGACGCCCTCGTAATCGGCTACAAAATTGTTATTGTGGTCATGCCCTGCAAATATATGCGTACCGCCGTTCGCTTTGAACGCTTCAAAAAAGCCGTCGTTATCGCGTGCGGTGCAGGTATCCTCTTGTCTTAACCCCATTTCAAAGTTGTTAAGTTCCTTATACTCAGGCACGGGAACATGCAGAAACGCCATATTGGGGACAGCCTTACCGCTTGTTTCCGCAATACCGTTCACAGCCCATTTGTACCATGCAATCTGATTTTCGTTCACGCCGCCGTCGGAAATCTCGCCGTCGGTAATTCTGTACTGCCCGTCGTCAAGCATAAAGAGAGAATATACGACTTCGCTGTTTCTTGTGAGGTTGACAATATAGTTCCCCATACCGTTCATGCCGTCCGGTCCGCATTGAAACAGGCAATTTTCGGCATTTTCGTAGATTTCGCAGAGTTTGGATTTATCGGCTCTGCCCTCATAATCGTGATTGCCGAAAACAGGCGCCCAGGGAATACCGAATTGTTCCATAAAATTACAGAATTTTTGTGTGCTGATGTCATTCCATGCGGTTAACACTGTATCACCGCCCACCACGATTAAATCGGGG
>JBJEPU010000176.1:0-6401 GCA_051881395.1 Candidatus Fimenecus sp. | reverse complement strand
ACTCTATTATAACAGACATTTCCCCTAACAGGGGAATCACCCCCGCCCTACCCTGTAAAATGTATTTCGTGCGTAGGGAACAGTCTTGACCGTTCCGCAAACCTCCCCACTTGTTGGGGAGGTGGCACGCGCAAGGCGCGTGACGGAGGGGCAAAATCACATCAAAATCCATGGGTGGCCGAGGTCGACCGCCCCCTACAAATACAAATCCAAATTCATCCACACAAACACGGGCAATTCCCCAACAAGAGGAATTGCCCGTGTTTCGCATTGCATATAGCCTAAATTATTGCAACGGCTCGCCGTGATACAGCGGCAGAGAAACCGTCGCCTTGAATAAATCGCCGTCGATTTCGAGTTTCAGCTCACCGTCCTGCAAGCGGCAAAGGTCTTTGGCAATCGACAGCCCCAGCCCACTGCCCTCTAAGGTACGCGAGGCATCGCCGCGCACAAAGCGCTGTGTCAGCTCGTCGGGGTCGATATTCAGCGCCGCGCCGGAAACATTTTTAATTGTGAACACGCCGCTGTCTGCAATCTTTTCCACATTGATATAAACGCGAGAGCCCGAAAGCGAATATTTGCGCGCATTGGAAAGCAGGTTATCCATAATGCGCCAGGTCTTTTGGCTGTCGGCAAACACCACAGGTGCTTCGGCAGGCTCGTTTAACACGATTTGCAAATTTCGTTCGGTAAAGCCGTCTTCCATTTCGCCGACTGCCTGCACGGCAAGCTCATACAAATTGACTTGCATTTTATTCAGCGTCACCGCGCCCGAAGACGCCTTTGACGCCTCGACCAAATCCTCAATCAACCGTTTTAAGCGAATGGACTTTTCGTCCAGCACCGAAATGTATTTTTGCGCATCTGTATCGAGTATATCGCACTTTTTCAGCAAATCCACATAGGAAATAATCGAGGTCAGCGGGGTTTTCAAATCGTGCGAAACATTGGTAATCAGCTCGGTTTTCATCCGCTCGCCCTTTACCGCCTCCTGCACGGCCTTTTGCATTTCCTCTTGCGTATAGTTTAAATTTTGCGCCAACGCCTTTAACGGCTCGGGCATAGATGCGGTGTCAAGGTCTTTGGACGTTTCACCCGATTTGCTTTGCTCGGCGGCAACAATAATTTCGTCCAGCGCACGCACATATTTCCATATCAAAACCAACGCCACCACATTGACCGCGACAATGCACAGCAATGTGAAAAACCAAGAGCCGCTTGTGGATAAAAGCAACGCCAAAATCGCATTGACGCCCACATACAGTGCCACAAACAGCCACGCCTTTTGCGGCAGGCGCTCGGGTTGATATGCCGTAATGCGTTTTGCCTTTTGCAGTTTTTGCTTTGCCCAACTGCCGAAATCCTTGCATTTTTTAAACAGCCACAGTAAAATTTTCGCCGTCAGCATAGAGAGTACAAAGGATTGTTTTGCTTTTGCAAACTTTGCCGTGGAAGTGAACCACTCCATTAGCACGGCATACACCGCCGCGCACAAGAGCGCAATGCCTAAACACAAAAGCGAAACATTGCGGATATAATAGGTGGCCGCATCGTCAAATACATACGCGTCCAACAGCGCCGCCGCACCGAACAGCCCGAGAAAGGCCAGCCCCCAAGAAAGGATAAAATGCAGGTCGGTCGGGATTTTATCCAACACCGAGAATTGCACGCCGTCCAGTTCGCGTACGCGCCCCGCAACCAGCACCAAATAAATGGAAAGCAGAAGCGCCGCCGCAAGCAACAGCATTGCCACATACAGTAAGTAACCAAGCCGATTGGTATTGTTGTAAAAGGTTTGTGAGGCGGTGTAAAGCGCGTCTCCCGGTTCAAAGGGTAAATCCGCACAAAGGTAAATATCAAAGCCGTCGTCACCGAATGTACTGCCGAGCCAATCGGGCAGGCTGTCATAGCCGATTTCCTGTACTTCCGTATCATACAGCGTGTCCACAGACACCGCGTCGGAATAATACACCACGCCCCGTTCGGCGGAAACGCCCAGCACCCAAGCGGCAGGGCTGTTTTCAAACAGCGCGTAGAATTCCTCGGGCGTTTTCACAGGCGTTTGGCAGTTTGTAAACACTTCGCCCGTTTGGCTGTTTACCGCCAAATACCGAAAATTGACATAGTGCGACAGCTTTTCATTCGCAATCACCACGCTCGACTCAAACGCCCGCTTTGCCGCGGCAAGGTGGCTGTTATAAACCGTTTCAATATTTTCTGAAACCTCGTCTTCGGTCATCGTGTAATTGAGGGGAAGCGCCACTTCCGAAAAATACCGGAAGTGGTATACCATCTGGCAGGTTTCCAAATACGCTTGCGCCTCTGTTTCGTCAAAATACGCGCTTGACGCCGAAGTGGTGCTGACCGCTTCCCCGAAAGCGTTGGTTACCGCTACGGGCATAGTGGTTTCATATTCCACGGCGCTTTCCTCCGTATACGTATACAGGTCTCTCGCCTCTTTTTCCGACTGCGCCTGAAATGCGCGGAACTGTTCGAGCGCGCGTGCCTGTTCCGCTTCGAGCGTGTCATAATTTTCGGCGCGTTCTTCTTCCCAAGTGCCTGCCAGCGCGCCGTATTTCACCTGCTTTGCGGCGGTGGCAAGTTCGTTATAAAACATTGCCGTGTCGGAAAACGCGGCATTTTCGCGCACCAAAAGATTTTTCCAGCCGTAATCGTGCAGCATTTTGGTGATTTCCACACAGCACCAGGCGCTCGACAGCACGCACAATGCGGCAAGCAGGAACGCCGTGACTTTCATACCGTAGCTGTATTTAATACCGTTCGATTTTGTATCCAATGCCCCACACCACCTTTAAATACTTTGGTTCTTTCGGGTTGATTTCGATTTTTTCGCGGATACGGCGGATATGTACCGTCACGGTTTTCTCGCTCGAAAACGCCGGCTCATTCCAAACCGCTTCGTAAATTTGATTGGTGGACAGCACCCTGCCCATATTTTTCATCAACAGTTCCAATATGCCGTACTCGGTTGCGGTCAAATGCACCGCTTCGCCGTCGAGCATAACCTCTTTTGCCTCGGGGTCGAGCGACAGCCCGCCCGTGGTCAACACATTTTCGCGCGTTTCCATGCTCCCCAAGGTCGCATAACGGCGAATTTGCGATTTAACGCGCGCCATCAGCTCCAACGGGTTAAAGGGCTTCGTCACATAATCATCTGCACCGAACGAAAGCCCTGTGATTTTGTCGGTATCCTCGCTTTTGGCGGAAAGCAGAATAATCGGCACATTGTTAAACTCGCGCAGCTGCAAGGTAGCGTTTAAGCCGTCAAGCCCCGGCATCATAATATCGAGAATGATACAATGAATTTCGTGTGCCCGCGCCGCCGCAAGCGCCTCCTCGCCGTTGGTCGCTTTCACGACCTCGTACCCCTCTAAATGCAAATAGATTTCCAAAGACTCCAAAATCGCCTTGTCGTCATCACAAATTAAAACCGTATACATATCCGTTTCCCCTCATTTTTTCATTTGCGTTTTGCTTGTAACAGTATCATAGCAGATTTTCTCCGTTTGCGAAACCCCGTAAACACATTTTTATGCCGGCAACACAATTTGCCCCGACAGCACACCGTACAGCGCGACTGCGCCGAATGCCGAAAGCGAATAGCCGACGGCATATGCGCCCTCGCAACCGTTTTTCAGCCTCGGGAATCTTTGCCTTGCCCAGGTGACGAACAGCGAAACCGCCGCGCCGCTTAAAATGACGGCAATCGAAATACACAAAAGCATACTGTACCCTCCTAAACTGCGGCAATATGCCGCACAGCAGTTTGGTTTATCCTATTTATAGCAAAAAAATCTAACAAAACAAGGTGCAAAAAGGTTACAACTTTCTTACAACGCAGCCTCTGCACTGTGTCGAACGGTTTTACAAATTCTACGAAAAATATGGTTGCTATTTTTATGCATATATGCTACAATTTTTACATACTTGCTGAAAAAATTATATGTTTTTCATATAGATGCGGCAGGGACTGATTTTAGGAGGCTCTTTTATGAAAGCTTACAGCGCAAATAACATACGCAATATCGCGGTTGTCGGGCACGGCGGCAAGGGCAAAACCACCCTTTGCGAAGCGATGCTCTATACGGCGGGCGCAACCGACCGTCTCGGTCGCGTGGCAGACGGCAACACCGTTTTGGATTTTGACGCGGAAGAAAAACGCCGTAAATCCTCGGTTTCCTCTGCAATGGCGGCGATTGAATGGGACAATACCAAATTAAACATCATTGACGCCCCCGGTCTGTTTGACTTTGCGGGCGGCGCGGCGGAGGCTGTGCGCGCGGCGGAAGCCGTTTTGATTGTCACCTCGGCGGGCTCGGGCGTAGACGTCGGCACGGAAAAGGCATTCAAAGCCGCCGAAAAAAGCGGCGCGGCAAAATTCTTTGCCATCACCAAAACCGACTCCGACCACCGCAGTTTTTACAAAACCTTTGACGCGCTCAAAGAGGTTTACGGCAACAAGCTTTGCCCGACGATTATCCCCTATATGGAGGGCAATCTCGTCAAATGCTATGTCAACCTGATGACGGGTATGGCATATGCCTATACCGACGGCAAAGCGCAAAAGGTCGATATGCCCGACGACCCCGTCATTGCAGAAATGACTTCGGCATTTATGGAAGCGGTCGCCACCACCGACGACGCGCTGATGGAAAAATTCTTTGAGGGCGAAGCCTTTACCAAAGAGGAAATCTTAAAGGGGCTTTGCATCGGCATTTTTGACGGCTCGATTTATCCCGTTTACGCGGTTTCGGGCTTGACCGGTGCCGCAGTCGACCAGCTTTTGTACGGGCTTGCGTGGTCTGCCCCCGGCGCATACGGGTATGCGGGTGAGGACGCCGAATATGAAAACGGCGATGTCAATATTCTGCCCTGTAACGAGGCAGGGCCGCTTGCCGCGGTATGCTTTAAAACCGTTGCCGACCCGTTTGTCGGCAAAATGTCGTTCTTTAAGGTGATTTCGGGCAAGCTGACGGCGGATTCCGTCGCATACAACCCGCGTACGGGCGAGAATGAGAAAATCGGCAAAATCGTCACCGTCAAAGGCGCAAAGCAGGAGGACGCGAAAGAAATCCCCGCGGGCGACATCGGCGTTTTGACGAAGCTTGCCGGTGTGAAAACGGGCGACACGCTTTGCGACCCGAAGAACATATTGAAATTACAGGGTGTGGACTTCCCCGAGCCGTGCCTGTCGATGGCGATTAAAGTCTCCAAAAAGGGCGAGGAAGAAAAGGTTGCCGCAGGCTTGCAGCGCTTAATGGAGGAAGACCCCACCATTCGCTATACGAACAACACCGAAACGCGCGAACAGATTTTGTCGGGGCTCGGCGAACAGCATTTGGATGTGATTGTGTCGAAGCTCAAAAACAAATTCGGCGTGGAGGTCACTTTGGAAGTGCCGAAGGTCGCCTACCGCGAAACCGTGCGCAAAAAAGTCGAGGCACAGGGCAGACACAAGAAACAGTCGGGCGGTCACGGGCAGTTCGGTGATGTTTGGATTAAGTTCGAGCCCTGCGACAGCGACGATTTGGTCTTTGAAACCGCAGTTGTCGGCGGTTCCGTGCCGAAGAACTTCTTCCCTGCCGTTGAAAAAGGCTTGCGCGAATGCGTCGAAAAAGGCTTTGCGGCAGGCTACCCGATGGTCGGCTTGAAAGCGACGCTCTATGACGGCTCTTACCACCCCGTGGACTCGTCCGAAATGGCGTTTAAAACTGCGGCGTCGCTTTGCTTTAAAAATGCAATGCCCAACGCCGATGTAGCGATTTTGGAGCCGATTGGCACGCTCAACGCCTTAATGCCCGACGACAATTTGGGCGACATTATGGGCGATGTCACCAAACGCCGCGGCAGAGTGCTCGGTATGGGACCGGCAGACGAGCCGAAAATGCAGGAGCTTGTCGCCGAAGTACCGATGGCGGAAATGGGCGACTTTTCAACCGTCCTACGCTCGGTAACGGCAGGCAGAGGGTCGTTCACCTTCGCCTTTGCCCGCTATGAGCAAGCCCCGAAAGAGGTTGCCGACAAGGTGATTGCCGACCGCGCCGCCGAAAAAGCGGAATAATTGAATCGTAGGTTTACTTTGTAGGGATGCTTTACAAAACCTCTCGATTGGTCGCGTCTGCGCGACGGCAAATCGTTGGTTTACACGATTGGGATTCCTTACTTTATCCTCTCGATTGGAAATGACATCGTGTAGGAAAAAATCGGTGACGCATTCCGCAAAGTTGTATGAAATTATATAAACACACCCCGCAGACATTTTGTATGTCTGCGGGGTGTTGTTTTGTTGTGACAGAGCGTGTAGGAGAACAAAATGGGGTGTGTAGGGGCAATTTATACGGTAGGGCGGGGTGATTCCCCTGTTAGGGGAAATGTCTGCG
>JBJEPU010000175.1:0-6425 GCA_051881395.1 Candidatus Fimenecus sp. | reverse complement strand
TGCGGCGGGGGCAAAATTCTCCGAATTCAGGCACCCTTTTGTCTGCTTCGCAGACCTTTCCCCTAACAGGGGAATCACCCCGCCCTACCGTATAAATTGTCCCTACAAACCACAATTTCTCGATGCGTTCCATTTTAAGTGTACTGTGTATACGAATAAAAGGATTTGCACCTGCGAAGAGTTGTCGAAAAAGGTTGCCTGTTTTTGATTTTAGCATTGACAGAACCTCCAAAATATGGTTTGCTATTCCTATACCCCAAAACTTGAACCCAAACGGGAGGAACCTTATGCAAACGATACACGCGGCCGATTTCGGCATTGTGCCGAACACGGAGATTACCGAAAAGCTTATAAACCTGTTTGCCCACGCGAAAATGACGGACGGCGAAAAGACCGTTTTATTTGATGCGGGCACTTATTTCATAGACAGCGCCAAATGCGCGCAAAAAATGCTGTATATTACGAACACCGTCGGCGACGCGGAGTTTGCAGACGGCGAAATACCGCACAAAAATGCCGTGCCGTTTTATTTAGAGGGGATTTCGGACCTCACCGTGGACGGCGGCGACGCGGTCTTTGTCATCGACGGCAAGGTGACGAATATCGCTGTGGAAGACTGCAAAAATATTACGCTGAAAAATATGGAAATCCGCCACAGCCACCCCGATATGCACGAATTGCAGGTTTTGCACCGCGGGCTGTTTCATGTTGATTTTGCGCTGGACCGCGACACGCAGTACACGGTGGAAAACGGAAAACTGTATTTTTATGGGCAGGATTACCGCGTCCGCACAGACAAAAATGCCGTAAATGCTTGGTGGATTGGGCTTATCCGCAAAGCGACGCCCGACAAGGTCAAGCGCGTGCATCACCCGCTGTTCGGTGTGCGCAAAATCGAGGATTTGGGGAACGGCAAGGTGCGTGCGCATTTTTTGAATACCTCGCGCTTTAAACCGGGAGACTGCTTTTATGTGTATGATGTCCGCCGACAGTTTGCGGGGATTTTTGTCAACCGCACGGAAAATATCACCCTGCAAAACATCAAACAGCGGTTTAATTATTCGCTTGCACTCGTCGTACAGGACAGCGAAAATATCACCGTAGACCGCGTGGAATTCGCCCCCGAGCACGGGAGCGCGCGCAAGCTCGCTTCTGTTGCCGATTTTATGCAGATTTGTATGTGCCGCGGCAAGGTGCGCGTGACGGACAGCTTTTTTGACGGCGCGGGGGATGACTGCTTAAATGTGCATGGGCACCACTTTAAAATCACAAAAAAAGAGGAAAATATTCTGACCGTTCGCTTTATGCATCCGCAGTCGCACGGCTTTAATCCGTTGCGCGTTGGGGATACGGTTGCGTTTATCGACCCCGATACGCTTTTGGAGGCAGGGCAAACCGTGATTACACAGTCCGAATTGCTCGATGAATACGAAATCCGTTTGCAGGTGGAAAATGCCCAAAAAGCAGTGGTCGGTGCGGTCGTGGAAGATGTCAGCGCGTGCCCTGATTTGGATTTTTGCAACAACGAAATGACGCGCATTATCACCCGCGGCCTGTTAATTACCACACGCGGCAAGGTGCACATTGCAAACAATCATTTTGTCAGCACCACCATGAGTGGAATTTTGCTGTCGGACGACGCGAAAAACTGGTATGAAAGCGGAATGTGCCGCGATGTGACCATACAGCAAAACACCTTTGATTACAGCGGCGGAACGCCGATTTTAATACTGCCCGAAAACCGCCGTCATGCGGGTGCGGTGCATAAAAATATCAAAATTGTCGGTAATACCTTCGGGAAGTATGCGGGCGTTTGCATCAAAGCCAAGTCCACCGACGGGATTTTGATACAGCAAAACCGTTTCCGCACGAAAAAGTATTTGCAAACAGAAAACTGCGCCGATGTGACGGCGCAGTAATCCATTGTCTTTTGTTTTTTCACAGCCGCGGGCGTTTTTCGTCCGCGGTTATTTTTTGCCGATGCGGCAAACCAATTCATAGTGCTTTCCGTTTCGCGCAAATACGGGGATTTGGTCGAGCTTTGCTTTGACGGTAACGGTTTGCCCACCCTCGTACATTTTTCCGTCGATGGCACTTTGCCACTTTGCGCCTTTCGGCAAATAGACCGCTCTTTTGCGTGCAAATCTTTTGAAAATCGGTGCAACCAGCATATCGCCGCCGTATAAATATTCGTCGCAAATATCTTGGCACCTTTCGTCTTCGGGGAACTCATAAAACAGCGTGCGGATAATCGGGTCGCCCTGCTCGTGCGCCTCTTTGAACAGCTGTTTTGTATACGGGAGCATCGCTTTGCGGATTTCAATATATTTTATCATTATTTTTTCTATCCGTTTGCCATAGCTCCAAATCTCATTCGGTTGCGCCGCAAAGAACAACTCTGTGCCGTCTTTCTTTTTCGGCGTGTATTCGGGGCAACGGTCGCCGTGCAGCCGCATAACAGGGCTGAATGTGCCGTACTGAAACCAACGGACTAACAAATCCCTGAAAGTGAATGATTTCGGTTTCAGCGTTGAAAATCCGCCGATATCCGTGTTCCACCATGAAATGCCCGAAAGACCGATTTGCTGACCCGCAATAACCTGTAATTTGAACGATTCAAAGGTGCTGTATTCGTCGCCCGGCCATACAAGCGCACCGTATTTTTGACTGCCTGCCCATGCGCAGCGGGAAAGATTGACAATTTCGGTCTCGCCCTCTGCCGTTAAGCAGTCATAAAACGCTTTTTCGCAGAGGAGGGGATACAAGTTGCCGATTTTGGATAATTTCCCCATTTTCAGGGTGTGGCTTTCAAAATCCTTTCGGCTGATTGTCGGCTCAATTTCGTCAAGCCAGTAGTATTTAATGCCCTTGTCGTAATAATTCGTTTTACATTTTTCCCAAACATATTTGACCGTTTCGGGATTGCTCATATCAAAAAAGGCGGTTGTTCCGAAAATACCTTGGTCGGGTAATCCGCCTTTTGTTTCGGGGAGTAAGCCTCTTTCTTCCATTTCACGGTATGTGTCGCTCTTGATTTCCGTGTGCGGCCAAAAAGAGATAACAAATTCCGTGCCCATCGCTTTCAGCTCTTTCACCATTGCCTCGGGGTTGGGGAAAAGTTCCTCGTCAAATTTCATATCCCCTAAGGTGGGATAATGGTAAAAATCGCATACAATGACATCCAGCGGCATACCACGGCGGTTGTATTCTCTTGCGACATCCAATAGCATTTGCTGATTCCAGTAGCGCAAGCGGCACTGCCAAAATCCCATAGCAAATTCGGGCATCATGGGCGGTTTGCCCGTAATGCCTACATACTCCCTGACAAGTTCCTTTGGCGTATCGGCGGCAACAACCCAAAAATCCAGTTTTTCGGTACAATCGGCAGTCCATATCATTTTGTCTTTTTGAAATTCCGCCTGCCCGATAGCGGGGTTGTGCCAGAAAAAGCCGTAGCCTGCCGTTGAAATCACATACGGAATACTTGCTTGGCGGTTTTCCTGATACAGCGGAATCACCGCGTTTTTCAAGTCAAATTTCCCGTGCTGATACTGCCCCATGCCGAATAATTTTTCGTTTTCGGGCACCTGAAATACGGTTTTCAGGCTGTATTCCCCGTTTTCAATCTGTTTAAAATCATAATCGGCAGTTGCGGTTTTCAGCAAGACTTCATTTTTACTGTTGCAAAAAGTGAGCGTCAAAGAACCGTCTGCTACCTCAAATTCAACCTTTGTATTTCCGTTCTCCAAAACACCTCGGCTGTCATCAACAGAAACGGTGGGTTTTTCCGTACCCGTCTTTGAAATCACAGGCATATAATCTACATAATCCTTTGACGATGCATAAATGCGGATACCGCCGCCGAAACTTTCGGCAATCATTTCGTAGCGCTCCGTTTGGATTTTAAGCGTACCGGTTTCTTTTGTTATATTCAAATTCATTTTTCCATCACCATTGTCAATGCATAGGCAGGCTCTTTGTCATACTGCCGCGGAAAAGCCACATATACCGTATCACCGTTTTGTGTGAAATCCAATTCTTCGCCGTTAAAGCAAACGGTTTGCACTTTGCCGTTTGCGTACATGGTCACTTCGGGCGGCAGGGTATTTTCTTTGTCCTCGGGCAAATAAATCGCATACACTTCATTGCCCTTTGCAGTGTAAGCAAAATTCTCTTTGCGGTACGGCATGGCGGGGCGGGTTTCGTAAATGGCAAAGCCGTTCTTTTGCAGCCAAACGCCAATGTCCTTTAAAATCGGATATACAGGTGCGGGCAGTCTGCCGTCGGGGCGCGGCCCGATATTCAATGCAAGGTTGCCGCCCTTTGCCACAATGTCGCAAAGCATATGTATAATCGTTTTGGCATCTTTGTATGTATCGTCATAGCGGAACGAAAAACTCGTGCCCAGCGTGACGCAACTCTCCCAAGGCACATGTATAGGGTGGTCGGGAATGGTTTGCTCGGGCGTGATGAAATTCTCATTTTTGCCGCCCACGGTTCTGTCCGCCACCATAAGCCACGGCTGAATTTTGCGCGCCTCTTCCATAATTTTTGAAAGATGGATATTCTGCATATTCCACGGGTTGACCTGCCCGCCGTCAAGCCACAAGCATTCAATTCTGCCGTAGTTGGTGACGAGTTCCAACATTTGATTTTTGGTGTATTCGCAAAATTTGTTCCAAAGCTTTGGGTGCAAAAGGGTTTTGTAACTGGGGTTGCGCGTCATATATTCATTTTTCGAAAAGCCCTTTGCCCAATAGTATTCACAATGCCAGTCGGGCTTGGAAAAATAGGCGTGTACCTTTAAGCCCTCATCCCGAAACGCGTCAAACAAATGCTTGCAGATGTCGGCATTTTTATTTTTGCTGAACGGACACGCGGGCGCGGTGATTCTGAAATCGGAATATTTGGTGTCCCACATACAAAAGCCGTCGTGGTGCTTTGTGGTGAATAAAACATATTTAAAGCCCGCGTCCTTCGCCGTTTTTGCCCATTCCTCGGGGCGAAACCGCACGGGATTAAAGGTTTTGATTAAATCCCAATATTGCTCTTTAAACTCGGCACAGGTCAAGTCCTTATCCACATCACCCCACGCCCAGTCACGGTCGGCGTCGGGCAGTGCCCAAGATTCCACAATGCCCCATTGCGAATATACACCCCAATGAAACATAATACCGAATTTGCGGTCCTGAAAGCGTTCCAAAGACTCTAACACTTCGGGCTCCTTTGGGCGGACATATTTCCGTTCCTCGCTGTATTTATGATTGTATAATTCGTTGAATTTTCCGACTTCCATAGCGTTCCCTCACAACTGTATTTTGTTTGCTGTTGAAATTGTAACATCTTGCCGCGCCTTTGTCAAAACCGATAAAAACACCGTATTCCTTTTTCGGGAATACGGTGCTTTTTAAGCTTAGTCTTTAAATTTGCCGTAGTGCTTCGGCTCGGCAACAGGCGGGGCGAAGCGAATGAGAATTTGCGCCGCTTTGGCAAGGACGGGGTTTTTAATGACCTCTTTAAAACTGCCGATTAACGAGTCGCAAATCTTATAAGTGGACGGCGTCGAAGTCGGGGTGATGGTGACGCGGTCGTTGCGCTTAAACAGGAAGTTTAAGTCGCGCTTGCCGATGGTTTCAATCGGGCGGATGGAGATTTTCAAATTCACATCGTCGAGCCACACCGCGTTTGCGCACACCTTAAAGGTGATTTGCCCCAAGGTCATGGTGCCGTAGCGGTAATGGCCATCCATACCGCAGTCCACGGTGTTGTTTTCGTCGCCCTCATCCCAGGTGATGGAGCACTCGTGCTCTTTAAAGCGGAAACGGATATTGTCGATATTGCCCGCGCGGTCAGACATCATAAAGGTGACCGCGAGCGGGAGCATACTCATCGGGAAGCCGATGAGGTTTAAGAAAATCTTTTTGCGCACTTTAATGGTTCTGCCGTCGATTTTCGGTTCTAACATGGAGCGCGGCGAAACGGCGGGGCGCTCAATTAAAGAGGTTTCAAACTTCGGCGGCGCTTCTTTTTCGGTGTTTTCATTCACAAACGCATAGGGGAAGAACTTCCAAATCGCGTCGCGCGCCTGCTGTTCAATCGGCACAGCCGCCGTTGTGACAATACAGGCGTCATAATCGGGCAGTACAATGGCAAACTGCGAAAACATACCGTCCGCACGGTAGGAATTCGGAATGCCGCCGTTCATCCAAAAGCAGTAGCCGTACCCCTGCCGCATATCCAAATCCTGACAAGGCTGTGTAACGCCCTCGGGCAGTTGGTTTGCGGTTGCCTCTTTGACCCAAGCGGCGGGAATGACGCGTTTGCCGCGGTATTTGCCGCCGTGTAAGTAGCAGTCGGCGAATTTCGCCAAATCCTCGGTGGTAATGTAAAGCCCCCAACCGCCGGCCTCCACGCCGTTTTGATCG
>JBJEPU010000174.1:0-6547 GCA_051881395.1 Candidatus Fimenecus sp. | reverse complement strand
TTTTTATTTTGTGCTATTGGCGATCCTTCGCTTCGCTCAGGATGACAAATACAAACCCCAATTTGTCATTCTAAATGAAGTGAAGAATCTCAAACGGCACAAAGTATAGAATGTGCGAAGCGAGATTCTCCGGCTGTTGCCTTAGAATGACAATGCGGGGAAAGGAAATTGTCCGCCACGATGCAATACAGTATTCAACAATCTCTAAAAATTTTTAAAATAGTTTGATAAATTATTGACAAACTTATTTTTTTGTCCTATAATAAAACAAAGTTGCAAAACAATGTTTTAAAACGGCGTTTTGTATGGATAAATCCGAACAGAAAAAGGGAGGAAATGAAAAATATGCCGCCGAAACCGAAATTCACAAAAGAAGAAATTGCCGAAACGGCGTTGCGAATTATCAAAGAAGAAGGGGTTTCCGCCTTAACGGCGCGAAGTTTAGGTGCCGCGTTGGGCACCTCTGCACGACCGATTTTTACCGCTTACCAAAACATGGACGAGGTAAAACAGGCGGCGCGTGCCATTGCCATGCGCGAGTTTGAAGCGTACGCAGGCGACTTTGAAGAATACACCCCCGCCTTTAAACGCATCGGTATGCTGATGGTGTCTTACGCCGTCAACGAGCCCGAAATGTTCAAACTGCTGTTTATGCAAGAGCATAAGGAAAACCGCAGTTTTGAAAATACCATGCAGGATTTGGGCGGTATGGTGGATATTTGTATCAACCTGATTGAAAGAGACTACGAGCTTACGCCCAACGAAGCCAAAACGCTGTTTCAACAGATGTGGGTGCATGCTTACGGCTTGGGCGTGATGCGTGCCATGCGCGTGTGCGATTTTTCTGAGGACCAGATTGCCGAAATGCTCGGGCAGGTGTTCGCAGGCTTTTTGATGATGCTCAAATCCGGCAAAAAGGACAGTTGTGCGTTACAGCCGACAAAAGATTTTGCGGGTACGGTAAGCGATATACCGTATCTGAAATAAAGATAAAGCAGAAAAGAGGAGAAAAAATGGGTGCTGTTGCAACGATGATTTTATACGGCATCGGGTTTTTGTTTGTCGCCGCGATTGCCTATTTTGTGGTGAAAAAGGCAGTCAAGGACGCGCTGACAGAATGGCAAAGTGAAAAGAATACGGTTTCAAAGGAGAATTACTATGCTGAACATTGAACATTTAACGAAAATATACGGGGATAAAAAAGCGGTGGACGATTTGAGCCTGCATATCGCTCCCGGTGAAATTTATGGCTTTATCGGCCATAACGGCGCAGGCAAGACCACAACCATTAAGGCTTGCTGTGGCATTTTGCAACCCGACAGCGGCGAAATGTATATTGACGGCGTTTCCGTCAAAGAAAATCCTCTTGCCGCCAAAGCAAAGCTTGCGTATATTCCCGATAATCCCGATTTGTACGAGTTTATGACAGGAATTCAATTTTTGAATTTCATCGGCGATGTGTTCAGCGTCAGCGCCGAAGACAGACAGGCGCGTATCCGCAAATATGCCGATATGTTTGAGTTGACAAACGATTTGGCTCAGCCCATTTCCGCGTATTCCCACGGTATGAAGCAAAAATTGGCAGTCATTTCGGCGCTTTTACATGAGCCGAAACTGCTGATTATGGACGAACCCTTTGTGGGGCTTGACCCGAAGGCTTCACATATTTTAAAGGAACTGATGCGCGAGCTTTGTCAAAACGGCGGGGCGATTTTCTTCTCCACCCATGTTTTGGAAGTGGCGGAAAAACTGTGCGACAAGGTCGCCATTATCAAAGGCGGCAAGCTTATAAAATCCGGCACAATGGACGAAGTCAAGGGCGACGCGTCGCTTGAAAATGTTTTTTTGGAATTGGAGGGAGAGCAATGACCAAAGCGCTGTTCAAAAAACAGTTGATGGAGGTGTTTGCGTGGCTGTTTCAGGACAAGAAAAGCGGAAAAATACGCTCCAAAGGCGGCGTAATCGGCTTTGCGATTTTGTATTTGCTGTTGTTCGGTATGCTCGGCAGTATTTTTTATACCACGGCAAATATGCTTTGCGCACCGCTTTACGAAATCGGCTTCGGCTGGCTGTATTTTGCTTTAATGGGGCTGATTGCCGTTGCCTTGGGCGTGTTCGGCAGTGTATTTAATACCTATTCCTCTCTCTATCAGGCAAAGGATAACGATTTGCTGTTGTCCCTACCCGTGCCGCCTGCAAAAATATTGTTGGCAAGGCTTTCGGGCGTGTTTATGATGGGGCTGATGTACGAACTGATTGTGATGATTCCCACCTTGATTGTGTTTTTTTTGAAAGCAAAGGTGACTGTGGCAGGCGGTGTGTTCGCGTTGCTTTCGCCGTTTATTCTGTCGGTATTCGTTTTGGTGCTTTCGTGCATTTTGGGATTTGTTGTGGCGGCCGTCAGCAGTAAATTAAAGCGGAAAAACATCATCACCGTGATTTTGTCCCTTGCCTTTTTGGCGGCGTACTATTATTTGTACGCGCAGGCATATAAAATGCTGGAAATGATTCTTGCCAATCCGCAAAAAGTGGCGGACAGCATAAAAAGCGTCTTGTATCCGTTTTACTGTATGGGGCGCGGCGCCGAGGGCGATTTTCTTTCCATGCTGATTTTCACGGGAATTATGGCGGCGCTGTTTGTGCTCGTGTACCTGGTGCTTTCCCGCAGTTTTCTGCATTTGGCAACCGCCAACCGCGGCACGGCAAAGGCAAAGTATAAGGAAAAACAGGTAAAGGCGGCGAATGCGGATGCCGCACTTTTGCGCAAGGAGTTAAAACGCTTTCTCGGCAGTCCCACCTATATGCTCAACTGCGGGCTGGGAATTGTGTTTATGCTGATTGCCGCGGCGGCGTTGCTAATAAAGGGCACGGCGCTTCGCGAAATGATTTACGGAATGTTTGAAGGGTATCTGCATTTAATTCCCTTGTTCTGTGCGGCGGCGGTTTGTATGATAACCACCATGTGTATTATGACCGCGCCGTCCGTTTCGTTAGAAGGCAAAAATCTTTGGCTTGTGCAGGTGCTACCCATTAAACCCTTTCAGCCTTTAAAAGCAAAGCTGAAACTGCATTTGTACCTGACACTGCCGCCCACGGTTTTGTTGACGCTCGCGGTGGAGTGGGTGTTCAAATTGCAGTGGGGCGAATGCCTTTTACTGCTGGTAACGGTTGCGGCATTTGTTTGGTTTATGGCGCTTGCGGGGTTGTTTTTCAACCTCAAAATGCCCAACCTCACCTGGACCAACGAAATTGTGCCCATTAAGCAAAGCATGAGTGTGATGCTCGCTTTGTTCGGCGGCTGGGTCGTTGTGCTTGCCTTCGGCGTTTTGTATTACGCCCTGCGAAATCTTTTAACGCCTGTGGTGTTCCTGGCGGCGTCGGCGGTGTTGCTCATTGTACTTTCCGCCGCGCTTTACCGCTATATCAAAACCAAAGGCGCAAAAATATTTGAAACATTATAAGGAGAATGGTTATGCGTAAAGTAAACAGTATTTTGTGGGGCGTGGTTTTGGTTGCCGTCGGCGCGGTGTTCGCGCTGAACGCCCTCGACATTGTGGATATTAACATCTTTTTTGACGGCTGGTGGACGCTGTTTATCATTGTGCCTTGCACAGTGGGGCTCATCACCGAGCGGGAAAAAACAGGCAATCTTATCGGACTTCTCGTTGGCGTATTTCTGCTTTTGTGCTGTCAAGATGTTCTCGATTTCTCGATGCTTTGGAAATTAGCAATCCCTGCCATTATTATCATTATTGGGTTAAAATGCATTTTCGGCGGCGTATTCGGCGGCAAATCCGATAAAATTATGGCAGAAATGAAAGCAGACGGCACAGGTGTTGCCAACGGTTTTGCCGCTTTTTCGGGGCAAACCCTGAATTTCGACAACGAGGTTTTCACCGGCGCGGAGTTAAATGCGGTGTTCGGCGGCGTGAAATGCGATTTGCGCGGTGCGATAATTGAAAAAGATTGCGTCATCAACGCAAGCGCGGTGTTCGGCGGCGTGGATATATTCTTGCCCGCGTATGTCAATGTAAAAGTGCGTTCCAATTCGATTTTCGGCGGCGTGTCCGATAAAAAACACCGCAACAGCCCGCAAAACACCATAACGGTATATGTGAACGGCAGCGGTATGTTCGGAGGAGTGGAAATTCAATGACGAGCTGGCAAAAAACAATAAAATATTTGGCAATGGCGTTTGCGCTGTTTTTGATTGTGAGCATTTTAAGCGGTATTTTCGGCGCGCTCGGCTTGGTTACCAATGTGTTCGATAACAAAGACGCAGTGGGCGAAATGCAAACCTATACCGTTTCGAGCGATATACAGGAACTGAAATTGGACATCAATGCGGCAAAACTGCGGATTTCGGAAAGTGATACATTCCGCGTGGAAAGCAACAACAAATACTTAAAAGTGACCGAAGAAAACGGCTGTCTTGTCATTACGGATACCGAACGGAATTATTCCAACGCAAACGGCAAAATACAGGTGAACCTATATTGGCCCGCGGACTGCACTTTCCAAAAAGCGAATATCACAACAGGCGCAGGGCAGGTAACCGTTGACCGCCTTGCGGCAGAGGAACTTTATTTGGAATTGGGCGCAGGGCAGGTGCAAATCGACACCCTGGAAGCCACCCGTTCTTCTCAAATTGTCGGCGGAGCCGGGCAGGTGACCGTGGAAAACAGCACGCTTCACAATTTGGATTTGGATATGGGCGTGGGCGAACTGCGCTTCACAAGTGCCTTAACGGGCGACTGTGACTTGGATATGGGCGTGGGCGCGGCGTATTTTACGCTTGTTGGCAGTGCGGACGATTACCGCATAGAGCTGGACAAAGGCGTGGGCGCGGCAACCTTAAACGGCGAGAATTTGCCTGACGGCGCGGTGCGCGGCAATGGCATAAACAAAATCGACATCGATGGCGGCGTCGGCGAAATCCGCATCGCGTTTGCGGAAAGTGAGGCGGCAGAAATGCAATTTTAATTTGTCATTCTGAACGAAGTGAAGAATCTCAAACAGAACAAAATATAAAATGTGCGAAACGAGATTCTTCGGCTACCGCCTCAGAATGACAACGCGTAGAACCGTTTCGTTAATACCCCGACAAACCCCAATTTACAGAATAAAATTTACGGAGAATGCAATGAAAATCATAATGATTCACGGACAAAACCACAAAGGCAGTACATATCATTTGGGAAAACTGCTTGTGGAAAACATCAGCGGTGAAAACGAGATAAAAGAATTCTTTTTGCCGAAAGATTTACCCCATTTCTGCGCGGGGTGCTACGCTTGTCTCAAAGCGCGGGAAAACTGTCCGTATTGGAACGAAAAACAGCCGATGATTGACGCCGTTTTAAAGGCGGATTTGCTGATTTTCACAACACCGAATTATTGTATGATGCCCTCCGCACCGATGAAAGCCTTTTTGGACTTGTTTTTTACAAATTGGCTGACGCATAAACCATACCGGGAAATGTTTTCAAAACAGGCAGTGGTCATTTCCACCGCGGCTGGGGCGGGGGCGAAAAAAGCGGCAAAGCTTGTGGCAAATAACTTGCAGAATTGGGGGATTCCGATGGTAACCGCCTACGGTATTAACGCCAATACAATGGGTTGGGATGCGATGCCGCAAAAGAAAAAAGCAAAGGCAGAAAAAGACATCATCCGCATTGCAAGGCGGATTACAAAATGTAAAACCGTCCATGTAGGGTTAAAAACAAGAGCCCTGTTTTGGTTTTACGGCGGTATGCAAAAAGCAAATTGGGGCGCCGCACCCGAAGAAAAGCAGTATTGGACAGATATGGGCTGGCTTGACGGTAAGAAACCGTGGAAACCATAAAAAATACAGGCTGTATGGGGGCAATAAAATGCAATTTAAGAATCCTATGTTGGTCGTAACGGATATAGACAAGTCGGTCGCGTTTTATAAAGAGATATTCGGACTGCGTGTCATTACGGATTTCGGTGCAAACAAAACCTTAACGGGCGGTCTTGCGTTACAAACGGCAGAAACATACAAATCGTTTATCAATTCCAGTGAAATATCTTTCGGCGGCAATGATTTTGAACTTTATTTTGAGGAAGATGATTTTGACCAATTTGTAAGCTGGCTGAAAGAATGTGATATTTCTTATGTCCATCCCGTCCGGGAACATGCATGGGGACAGCGTGTGGTTCGCTTCTATGACCCTGATAAACATATTATTGAAGTGGGAGAGAATATCAAGACGGTCTGCAAACGCTTTTTAGACAGCGGCATGACGCCGCAGCAAGTTGCAGAGCGTATGGATGTGCCTATGAAATTCGTAAACGCTTGTATGTAGTAATTTGGGGTTTGTAGGAGTCGAACGCATTACATTTTATGCGTAGGGGTCGGTGTCTCGACGACCCGCAATAAATTACATCTGTTTTCGCGGGCGATTCGTGAATCGCCCCTATGCTCGTATTGTATTTTGTGCGTAGGGAACGGTCTTGACCGTTCCGAAATTCCCCTACAAACCCAAATTTGTCATCCTGAGCGAAGCGAAGGATCTCCAATAGCACA
>JBJEPU010000173.1:0-6587 GCA_051881395.1 Candidatus Fimenecus sp. | reverse complement strand
GTATCACGCTTTGAAAGGTCTTAGGAGGACGCTGAACGATGAAACCGCAACGCGGACAAACGCTTGACAATGTGGTCTTTATGCTTCGGAATTGGTACCAATGGCACAAACGCAGTTATTGGTATATTTTGGCGCGCATTCCCGCGCTGATTGCCGTGCCGATGCTTTCCGCCTTTGCGCCGAAAGTGATGATGGACAGTATCCAAGAACAGGTATCGGTTTCCACGCTGGTTTTGCGCGTGGCGCTGTTGTGCTTGGGGATTGCGGGCGCTTCATGGATTGCGCCGTTTATGGAGCAAAAGCTGCTCGGCTCGTCGCAAATTCTGCGGATGCGCTATGCGGTGCTGTCGTTCGAGAAAACCATGTCCGCGGATTTTGTCGATGTGGAAAGCTTAAAAGGGCGCGAGCGCTTGGAAAGAAGCGGCACCTTTGTCAACGGCAATTACAGCGGTGCACAGCATTTCTGTGATGTTGTTTGCTCTCTTTCGCAGGCGGTGTTCGGCATTATCACCTCGGTAGCTCTCCTTTACAAGCTCCCCGTGTTTATGCTTGCGCTGATTTTGGTGACCTGCTTACTCGGCTTTTTCTTGGACCAAGCCACCTACCGTGCAGACAAACGCACGCGCGAAGAAACCAACCCCTTACTGCTGAAATTTAACTATTTTTATCGGACAAGCCACGAATTCCCCGCCGGCAAGGACATTCGGCTGTATACCTTGGGCGATTGGTTTTTGAAAATCACCGCCGATGTACTCAAAGGCTATACAAAAATCATGCACCGCTTTTTAAAAGTGACCTATACCACTTCGGCACTGCAAGCCTTGCTATATGCCCTGCGCGACGGCGTTGCCTACTTCTTTTTAATCCGCGCCGTACAGAAAGGCACGATTACCGTGTCGGATTTCATTTTCTACTTCGGCGTTGTCGCGGGTTTTTCGGGCTATGTGTCACAATTAACCTTTCAATACAATCAACTGCTTCGTTGCACCTTGGAATGTCAGAAATTCCGCGATTATTTGGAAACGCCTGAAAAGGGTGCAGAGGAAAAACCCGATTTTCCCGCCGCAGAACAGTATGCAGTGGAATTTCGCGATGTACATTTTGCTTACCGCGACAGCGAAACAGAAACCATCAAAGGCATGGATTTCAAGGTGGAGCGCGGGGAAAACATCGCCATTGTCGGCGAAAACGGCGCGGGCAAAACCACCGCGATTAAACTGCTGTGCGGGCTGTATGCGCCGACAAGCGGCGAAATCTTAATTAACGGCGCGCGTGCAGAGGATTTTTCGCAAGACAGCTATTTTGACCTGTTTTCCGTGGTGTTTCAGGATTACCACTTCCTGCCCGTGAGCATTGCCAAAAATGTGACCTTACAAAACGAGGAAGATATTGACCGCGAAAAACTGTGGGCGTGTCTTACGAAAGCGGGTATCCGCGAAAAAATCGAGTCGCTCCCCGACCGCGAAAACACGCGGATGGACAAAACCGTGCATAAAGACGCCGCGGACTTTTCCGGCGGCGAAAAGCAGAAAATCCTGCTTGCCCGTGCACTTTACAAGGGCGCGCCGATTCTCATTTTGGACGAGCCGACCGCCGCGCTCGACCCGATAGCCGAAAACGAGTTGTATTTGCAGTACAATGCGCTTTCGGGCGGCAAAACCTCGTTTTTCATTTCCCACCGTCTTTCCTCAACACGGTTTTGTGACAAAATCCTGTTTTTGTCCGACGGCAAAATCGCCGAATACGGCACGCACGACGAGTTAATGGCGAGAAAAGGAAAATATTACCAGATGTATCAACTGCAAAGTTATTACTATCGGGAGGAGGGCGACGCGATATGAAAACGGTACGCTATTACCTGAAAGCCTTCCGCCAAATTATGCACTTTGAGCCGCTGATGTTGCCGCTTACCCTCCTTGCGGCCATTTGCCGCGGCATACGCCCGTTTATCAATGTGTATTTTTCCGCGCGCATTGTGGCACAACTGTATGCAGGCGACTCGTCCGAAGCGCTGTTTACAAGCGTCGGACTGTGTATCGGCTTGAATTTCCTATTTCAGCTTCTGACGGAATGGTTCAGTCTCGCCTTACAGGTGTCGCGCACACGGCTGTCGCAAAAAGAGCGCTTGGCGATTGAAAACAAGCTGTTCACGCTGGATTACGCCAAGCTCGAAGACAGCGCATTTCAGGAATTGGTACACTTACATTCCGAGTCGATGGACAAAATCTATTCCGCCTTTTCACAGCTGGCGTGGATGGTGAACGATTTTATTTCCGGCGCTGTGACGCTGACTTTGGCGGTGGTGATTTTGTTGCCGCTTTTCAAGCTCGGCTTTATGAAAACGGGTGAAGGCTTTGTCCATTCCCCGTGGTTTTTCGCGGTGCTGGTCGCCGCCATTGGTGTCAGCGCCGTATGCACGGTATTCTTAACCAACTACACAAGCAAGGTGTGGTTTCAGTCACAGTATCGATACGGCAAATTGGACCGCCTGTTCCACCGTTATCGCGATATTCTGTCGAATTACAATTCCGGCAAAGAGGTGCGGCTTTACAAAGAACAAGCCCTCATCTCGCGCGAAGCCACAGCCGAACTGTTGACCAAAGGCGAAACCATTTTACGCGAGACTTCCAAGCAATCCGCCGCCGCAAGCGCTTATATGGCGGTTATCGGCGCGGCAGTGGGCTTTGGGGTATACACCTTTATCGGCGTGAAGGGGCTGTTGGGGCTGTTTGATATGGAAGCGCTCGTGCGCTACACCGGCGCATTTATGCAGGTGATTGCGGGCGTGACGGCCATTGCAGGCACCTTCGGCAGGAACGCGCAAATTGTACCGAACCTCGAATACTTCTTCCGCATTGCCGACACAAAATCCGCGATGGATTACGGCGACAAAACCGTGGATTTAGAAGATGTGGAAATCGAATTTAAAAATGTGTATTTCCGCTATCCGTCGGCGAACAGCGATACCTTAAAAAATATTTCCGTAAAAATTCACAAAGGCGAACGGCTTGCGGTAGTCGGGCGCAACGGCAGCGGCAAAACGACATTTATCAAACTGCTTTGCCGATTGTACGATGCTGACCGCGGCGAAATCCTCGTTAACGGTGTGAATATCAAGGATTTGTCCGTCGATTGCTGTAAAAAGCTGTTTTCGGTGGTGTTTCAGGATTTCAAGCTGTTCTCCCTGTCGGTGGCAGACAACCTGACCGCAGGGGAAACGCCCGACGCCGTGCGTTTAAAGCAATGCCTTGCCGAAGCCGACGCGCTCGAACGCATTGAGCGTATGGCGCAAAAGGAAAATACCGTCCTTTACAAAGACATTGATAAAGACGGCGTAGAAGTTTCGGGCGGTGAGGCACAAAAAATCGCACTGGCGCGCGCGCTTTACAAAAATGCGCCCGTAGTGGTGCTCGACGAGCCGACCGCCGCACTCGACCCCGTGGCAGAGCATCGGATTTATCAGCAATTCAACGATTTTGTCGAAGGCAAAACCGCCATTTACATTTCGCACCGCCTTTCCTCCTGCCGTTTTTGCGACAAGATTGCCGTGTTCAAAAAAGGAGAACTCACAGAGTACGGTACGCACGAGGATTTGCTCCGAAACGAAGCCGGCGAATACCGCCGCCTTTGGGACGCACAGGCAAAATATTACCTGCCCGAAGGGTAACCCCAAAAAGCCCTGTTTTTCGAAACGGTCTTTATACAACAACGCCCGCCCATACCGTTTTTCGGTATGGGCGGGGTATTTTTATGCTATTCTGATAAATGTCATCCTGCACGAAGCGAAGGAGCTCAGGATGACAAATTATAATTTCTCCAACCACGGTTTCAGCGGCTTTACATTTTCAAGCGCCGACAGCAAATGATACGCACGGCTGACTGCGGTTTCATACGGCGGGCGCGTATAGGAAATCGCCGTTTTCTTGAAATCGTCATACAGCGGCTGTAAGGCTTTGCCGCACGGCGTTTTTGCCGAAGCAGACGCGGCGAAAATCAATACATTTTCCGCCACAGGCAGTGTCAGCGCCTCGCCCGAAACGGGGATTTCCGCGTAAAACAGATAGCACTGTTTAGCCGTCACATCGCCGCTCGCTTTGTGCATATGCGTAAATTCATACGCCAGCGTGCAACCCTTTACATAGCCCGAGGTCTTGGTGCGGACCAAATCGCCCGCGCCGAGCGCTTCAAAGCAGTCGGGCACAAAGACGGTTTCGGTATGTTCGCCGTTTCTGAACTGTACGCGTGTATCCCCACCGACCGCCGTTAACAACAGCGCAACGGTTTTTGTGCCTTTCGGCAACAAAAGCGTTTGCCCACAGCAACGCAGTGCGTTCTGCGGCTGGGTAGAAAGGGTGAAGACGGTATTTTTGCAACGCACCGTTTTGGGGAATTGCTCTTGCGGCACAGTACAGCCGCCCAAAATCCCATCGCGGCGCAAAGTGTTCGCGGACGTGGTTTTTTCGGTGCAGGAAAGCAAAATCGGCGTGCTCTCAGCCTGCGTTGCCGCTTCTTTCGGCGGTTCCAATTCAAGGGCAAAGGTCATCGGGGCAAAGGCGGCAATGTCAAACACAACCTCGCCGTTTTCTAACTTTGCTTTCTTTTGCTTTTCTTCAAAGCCGTTGCAAATCCACGCCTTGCGCACACCTGCGCCCACGCGCAAACGCACATCTTTGCGTTTTTCGCCCGTCCCCTCATTCACGCGGACAATCACGGTATTTCGATCGCACTCGGCGCATTTTACGGCGCGAAGCAGTACCGCGTCGTCGGAAATCGAGGCAAAGGAAAATTCGCTTTCCAAAATGCCCGTTTGACTAAGCGGTGCGGAAAATACGCGCATCGGCTGATTAAAGCAGATACCCGCTTGTTGCGTGGCGGCAAGATTTTCCCCTTTGTGGCTGAAAATGCCGAAGGCGTAAGCGTTTCGCCCCATATCCATATAACTTTGGTGGCTGTCGGGCAAAAAGTCGCCGCGCGGCGTATGTACGCCTGTCAGGCGCAACGTGTCGGCAGTCGGGTGGTCCCAACCGTACTTGCAGTCGCTGAGTACCGACACGCCGTAATCCGCATTGCTGATGTCCGCCCAATTTTGCGCGGGGACTTCATACAGCTTTTCGGTATTTACCCCACGGCGAATGACGCCCAACCCCAAATCGTACGAGGCAGTTTCATTTTGTACCGTAAATGCAAACGGTGTTTTCAAAAGCGTACGCGGGCTGTACCATTCGATTTCATTTTCCACGCGCACAACGGTTTCCCCCGCACCCAAAGAAATGCGCTGGACAAATACCGATGCGCCCGCGGTGCGGCGGGTTTCGATGCATACGCGCGCACTGCCGTTTTCAACGATTTTAAACTGCGGTGCGGCGGCGTATGCGACGGGCTCTGCCATGACCTCGGGGTAATCTAATTCCCACGCAGGCCACGGGTGCGAGCCGTTGTATTTGTGTAACGCCATACGCACAGGGTGTTTGAGCAGTTCGGTTTTGAGCATTTTGTCAAATACCGAGGCAATGTCGCCGTTGTCGTCTAAGGTAACCTTATAGGTTTCATTTTCCAATGTGCGTTCTGTCACCGAAAGCACCGATTCGCCCGAATAGGGCTTTTCGGCGGCGGTGATACAATATACTGCCGCGCCGTTTGCAGGCACGGTGGCAGAGAACAGAATTTTGCCGTTCGCAATTTGCGACGGCACCGCTTTGCCTTTTGCATTTTTCACATAGACAAATTTTGCATCTTTCAGCGCGTCCACCGTGCATTCGACCGTTTCGGTGCGGGCAAACTGCGTGGGATTGGTTACGGCTACGGCAACGCCGCGTTTAAACGGCACGGTCATTTGGCGCACCAAATTCTCTGCCGCCGCTTCATACAGACTGCCGAACTGATTTAACGACAGCGCATAATCGTTCCAACTGCGCTTGTAGACACGCTCCAACGAGGTACCCGGCAAATCGTCGTGGAATTGGTGCGCGATGACGCGCTTCCACGCGGTTTCGAGCTCTTTTTGCGGATATGCGCCCGCCGAGCACCAAGCGGCGGCAACGGACAACCGTTCTGCCGCGTCGGCAAGCTGTTCGTTTTTGCGGTTCCAGCGTTTCCCCAAGGCGCGCGAGGTATAGCCGCCGACGCCGTGGTCGGTGGAGACCAACTCGTTGTTCCAAACGGGCAGGTTTTTCTTTTGCGCGGCGGAAAGGTCTTCGTCCATCACGCGGAACACTTTATCCACGCTGACGATTTCCACATCGGTATCACTTTGCGCATTTTTCTGCTTTTCCGACACCACGGTTTTGACGGACTCCTCTTTCGGCGCGCCGCCGCGGTCGCCCGTGCCGTGCAATAAATAGGTAAACGGCAAATCGTACTTTTCGAGATTGTTTTTCAGTTTATTCGGGGCATTTTTGTGCCCGCGCACGGTTTTGAGCGTTGCGGCGTAATCCTGTGCATCTAAGGAAGCATAAATTTGACTGCCGTCCACGCCTTGCCACAGCCCCAAATCGAACGGAATCCCGTAAGCAGAACTCCAAGTCAGTTTTTGCGTGGTAAAGCCCAACAGCCCCGCATGCTTGATGATGCTCGGCAAAGCATAGCCG
>JBJEPU010000172.1:0-6605 GCA_051881395.1 Candidatus Fimenecus sp. | reverse complement strand
CCAAAACAATCAAAAAAATCTTCAAACCTTTCTTCACCTTGTTCCCTCCGAAATCGCTGTGCCGCATTGCGCAAGCACAGATTTATACTGTTTATTTTAGCCGTTTTTTCCAATAAAGTCAATGGAGCAACCGCGTTTTCGGACAGTTTGCCGAGCGTTCGGGCGCTTTTTCGCAAATACCGTTTGACAGTTCCCGCGTAATCTGTTAAAATAAAATAGATTTCATTGCTTTTGAAGGGACGGGTTTTTATGAAAAAAGTTGGCTCTGTATGTTTATGTTTGCTTTTGACGCTGGTCTGTTGCTTCCCGGCATTTGCCGCGGGCACAGCCACCTTGCAGGCGAATGCCGCATTGGCAGAGGACGGTACGCTGACCGTTACGATTTCTGCCCCTGCAAACAGCAATCTTGCGACATTGGAATCCACCTTGCAGTATGACGCGCAAAAGTTGGAACTGCAAGAGGTTGTATACAGCGCGGGCGATATGACGACCTCCAACACCACCGAAGAAGGCAAGGTCGGGCTGTTTATGATTTGGCAGGATACACAGACGGATGCAGCCACGCTTGCCACCGTAACCTTTAAAGTCAAAGACGGTGCCGCCGGCACAACCGACATTACCTTTACCAATACCGCCGCAACCGATGCAAATGACAGCGAAATGGCTGTTTCGTTCGGGGAAAGCGATACCGTAACCGTCACCTTGACAGAGGCGCCGCCCACGGAGGAGAATATCCCCTCCACCGCCGGTACCTATATCGCAGTCGGAGCAATCGGCGTGGTTGCCGTCGCCGCCGCTGTCACAACAGGAGCGCTTGTCAAACGCAAGAAAGACAAAGAATAAGATTTTCACCCCGCCGCCGAAGAACTTCGGCGGCGGGTTTTGTTATCCGCGGTACACATTCGCATATGGCTTGCAATCTCTCGTAAAATCATATATAATTTTACCGTTACAACGGTTTACACACCGTTTATACGATTGCAGGATTTGAAATGGAGGATTTTTTATGCAGACAGATGTTCGTCCGGAGACAATGGAACGGATTACCACAAAGGCACTCGCCGAAGCGTTTATTGCAGAGCAAATTGACGCTGTTCGCCGTCAGGTCGGCGACAAAAAAGTGCTGTTGGCGCTTTCCGGCGGGGTGGATTCCTCGGTAGTTGCCGCACTGTTAATCAAAGCCATCGGCAAACAGTTGGTATGCGTGCATGTCAACCACGGACTTATGCGCAAAGGCGAAAGCGAGCAAGTGATTGAGGTTTTCCGCAATCAAATGGACGCAAATTTGGTGTATGTGGACGCAACCGACCGTTTTTTGGATTTACTGGCAGGCGTTTCCGACCCCGAACAAAAGCGCAAAATTATCGGCGGTGAGTTCATCAAGGTATTCGACGAAGAGGCAAGAAAGCAAGAGGGCATTGCCTTTTTGGCACAAGGCACAATTTATCCCGACATTTTAGAGAGCGACGGCGTGAAAGCACACCACAATGTCGGAGGATTGCCCGAAGATATGGATTTTGAATTGGTCGAACCGATTAAACTCCTGTTTAAAGATGAAGTGCGCGTCATCGGCTCTGCGTTGGGGTTGCCCGATTCGATGGTATACCGTCAACCGTTCCCGGGGCCGGGTCTCGGCGTGCGTTGTACGGGTGCTATCACCCGTGACAGACTCCACACCTTGCGCGAAGCGGATGCGATTTTGCGTGAGGAATTTGACAAAGCAGGTCTTACCGACAAAGTGTGGCAGTTCTTTACGGTTGTGCCCGATTTCCGTTCCACAGGTGTCAGAAACGGCAAACGCACCTTTGACTGGCCCGTCATTATCCGTGCGGTCAACACCGTCGATGCCATGAGCGCCACCGTGCCGGAAATCGATTGGGCGGTGCTCAAAAAAATTACGGACAGAATTTTGGCAGAGGTGCCTGGTGCCGGCAGAGTCCTTTATGATCTAAGCCCCAAAGCCCCCGCCACGATTGAATGGGAATAAACCATGCATCTGCAAAACGGCTGAGGAATTCCTCGGTCGTTTTTGCTTTGTCCGTTTGTTTTTCGTTGACATCCCGCACGGGGTATTGTATAATATTTTCTATATTGTTAGATTGCTTTGCAAACACTTGCAAAGCGTATTTTAAGGAGGCACCATAGAATGGTTAAAGCAATTGTCGGCGCAAACTGGGGCGACGAGGGCAAAGGCAAAATCACCGATATGTTCGCTGAAAAAGCGGATATTATTATCCGTTTTCAGGGCGGTGCAAATGCCGGGCACACCATCATCAACGAAAAAGGGCGTTTTGCGTTCCACTTAATGCCCAGCGGCGTCTGCTATGACCACACCACCTGCATTATCGGCAACGGCGTAGCGCTCGATATCAACAAATTCTGCAAAGAATTGGAAGATGTCAAAAAAGCGGGGTTAAATCCGAAACTGTTGGTTTCCGACCGCGCGCAGATTTTAATGCCGTATCACATTTTGTTTGATACTTATGAAGAAGAACGCTTGGGCAAAAATGCGTTCGGCTCCACCAAAAGCGGTATCGCGCCGTTTTTCAGCGACAAATACGCAAAAATCGGCATTCAGGTCAACGAACTGTTTGACGACGAGACCTTAAAAGCGAAGTTAGACAATATTTGCACGCTGAAAAACCTGACGCTCAAATATGTGTATGACAAGCCCTTACTTGACAAGGACGAATTATATGCCACCTGCGTAAAATACAGAGAAATGATTGCGCCCTATGTTTGCGACACCCACGCCTATTTGCAAAAAGCGTTGGCTGAGGGCAAAGAAATTCTGTTAGAGGGGCAGCTCGGCACCTTGAAAGACCCCGATTTCGGCATTTACCCGATGGTGACCTCCTCCTCTACCCTTGCGGGCTACGGCGCAGTAGGCGCAGGCATTCCGCCCCACAAAATTGAGGAGATTATCGTTGTCACAAAGGCATATTCCTCCGCAGTGGGCGCAGGCGAATTTGTTTCGGAAATTCTCGACGAGGACGAAGCGCAGGAACTGCGTATTCACGGCGGCGACAAAGGCGAATTCGGCGCAACCACGGGCAGACCGCGCAGAGTTGGCTGGTTTGACTGTGTGGCAACCCGCTACGGCATTGAATGTCAGGGCGCGACAAAGGTGGTTATGACCGCGCTTGACTGCCTTTCCTATTTGGACGAAATCAAAGTTTGCACGGGCTACGAGGTGGACGGCAAAGTCATCAAAGACTTCCCCACCACCCCGACCTTAAAAAAATGCAAGCCCGTTTTGACCACCCTCAAAGGCTGGCATTGCGACATCAAGGGCATTCGCGACTACAATCAGTTGCCGAAAGAAGCCCGCGAGTATGTGGAATTTATTGAAAAAGAACTCGGGCACCGTATTGATATGGTCTCCAACGGTCCCGAGCGCGAAGCGATTATTTACAGATAAGTTTTAGAAGGCGCATAGCATGGAAAAAATTCTTGTTCTTGATTTTGGCGGGCAATACAATCAGTTAATCGCGCGCAGAGTGCGTGACAACAATGTGTATGCCGAAATTCTCCCCTACACCACGCCGATAGAGGAAATCCGTTCCTGCGGCTACAAGGGTATCATTTTTACGGGCGGTCCGAACTCGGTTTATGACGAAAGCTCGCCGCACTACGCCAAAGAAATTCTCGATTTGGGCGTGCCGGTGCTGGGTATTTGCTACGGCTGTCAGTTAATCTCTTGGATGCGCGGCGGCGAAGTCAAAACCGCACCCGTGTCGGAATACGGCAAAATCGAAGTCACAGCGGATACCAAAAGTTTACTGTTTAAAGGTATTCCCGAAAAAAGCATTGTGTGGATGAGCCACACGGACTATATCGCAAAAGTGCCCGAAGGATTTTCGGTTATCGGCACAACGGACGACTGCCCCTGTGCCGCCATGGAAAACCGCGCAGAAAACATTTATGCTGTGCAGTTCCACCCCGAGGTGACGCACTCCGAATACGGCAAACAACTTTTACACAACTTTTTGTATGTCATTTGCCACTGTTCGGGCGATTGGGTGATGGACGATTTTATCGAAAATACCGTACAGAAATTGCGCGCGCAAATCGGCGATAAGAAAGTCATTTTGGGGCTTTCGGGCGGCGTGGATTCGTCCGTTGCGGCAGGTCTTCTCTCCCGCGCTGTGGGCAAGCAACTCACCTGCGTGTTCGTGGACCAAGGGTTAATGCGCAAGGACGAGGGTGATTTCGTCGAAAAGACCTTTACTTCGCTTTTTGATATGCGTTTTGTGCGCGTCAACTGTCAGAAAGAATTTCTTTCCAAACTCAAAGGCGTAACCGACCCCGAGGAAAAGCGCAATATCATCGGCACGGAATTTTACAATGTATTTTGGAATGAAATCCGCAAAGAAGCGGAAAAGGGGTTCTTCGCACAGGGCACGATTTACCCCGACTGCATTGAGTCGGGCAAGGGCGACGCCGATGTGATTAAAACGCATCACAACCGCGTCAAAATGCCCGAGGATATTGAATTTGAAGGCGTGATTGAGCCGCTTTGCGATTTGTTTAAAGACGAAGTGCGCGCGGTCGGCGAGAAATTGGGTATTCCGAAAGAACTCGTATGGCGTCAGCCGTTCCCCGGTCCGGGACTGGGCGTGCGCATTATCGGTGAAATCACCGCCGAAAAGGTCAAGATTTTGCAAGAGGCAGACGCGATTTTCCGCGACGAAATGGCAAAAACCGGCTATGAAAAGCATTTAAGCCAATTCTTCGCCGTACTGCCTGATGTGAAAACCGTGGGCGTGATGGGCGACCACAGAACCTATGACCACCTGATTGCCCTGCGCGCCGTCACTACCGACAACTTTATGACGGCGGATTGGGCGCAAATCCCCTACGATTTGCTCGCCAAGGTGTCGAACCGCATTACGAATGAAGTAGAGCATGTCAACCGTGTGGTCTATGACATCACCTCCAAACCCCCCGGAACGGTGGAGTGGGAATAAATCGTAAAGCCTGAAAAACCGCATAAACAAAGGGTTTTTAACTTATAAATTCCCGATTTGATAGCAAAATGATAGCAGACTGCAAAACGCATTTATTGCGCGTTCCCTGCGGTTTGCGGGTACAATTATCTTAATAAATTCTAAAAAGGCATTACTGACTTTTGCAGTCGGTAATGCCTTTTTTTGCGTTTATAACGATTCTTCTGCCATACATTTAATTTCAATTTTACTAGCGTTATCTCTATGAGCTTTGCAATAGGTATCGACAATATTTTCTAATCGGGGTAAATGTTCTTTTGGGGTTACAACGACAACGATGCACTTGAAATTGCGATGAGCAACGGTTTGATATTTAAGTCCCATATCATATATTTCGTTGAATGTTTTATATAGTCTTGGGGACATCCCAGCAGCTTGACGGCAATATTTGATTTCAAAAATTAAATCACAATCATCTTTGTTAGAAACACCAATGAAATCGTAATAAGTGTTGCCAATACGTATATTTCGCTTGAAATCAAATGTTTTTGAATGCTTTGCGGTGAAATAGTTGAAGCATTTGTCTTCTATCTCATAATACTTTTCCATCGCCTTTATTTGAGGGTGTTTAACATTTTCATAAATTTCCGAAGTCGGCGGTGCGTTTTCGTTACTGTTTGAAATTTCTTCAGTTTCTTTCTTTATTTTCTCGCTGACTTCTTTGTCGTCTGCTTTTAATTCATCGAGAGTCTTTTTAGTGGATTCAGCATCAAGCTTTTTATCAAGTTTTTTCTGTACACCGAACCATTTGATAATACCATAAATAAGCGATACGATGCCCAAAAGAATGAAAACTGCTGCAACCCAAGGAAACACTTTTATGAAAGTTGAAAGCAATTCATTTCTGCTGTTAATTAATTGAAGAGTATATGAGGAAAGCGAATCATATTCAGTTTGGCTTATTAGTATTGGGTTTGAATTATAAAAGTAAAACAAAGCAGCAAACGGCAATACAATCAGAACTATACCTAATGAAACCAAAAATTTATAGAGGTTATCATATTCTAATTTATTCATAATTATTCACCAATGCTATGACTTTTGTCATCAGGATAGTTATAACGCCAAGTATCGTATTCCTCTTTTGAAATTTCACCATTCTTCAGTTTATCAACCTGTTCTTTCCAAGCAGTGAACATTTCAAACATAGTAATGTAATTTGCGCCCATACCCTTATCTAAATGCAGACAAACCTCTCCGTCTAACTCGGTGATTTTAAGACCGTATAAATCTTCAAGGGTAAACAAGGTATGCATTAAGCCGTTATAGCTGTCAATATCGGGTACGGTTAAAGCGCTTGTTGATACTCCGAGCACTTCCGCAAGGCTGTTAGTCAGGTCTGCTTTCGGCGTTCTTGAGCCGGATTCATACTGCGCCATACGGATGTCGGCGGTCTTTTCAGGAAAACCAACCTGCATACCAAGATATTTTTGAGTCATACCTCTTAAATTTCTGAAAAAACGAATTCTTTCACCGATTGCCATAGCAATTACGCTCCTTGTATATGTAATATGCGATAAGTATATCATATATGTTTAGTGCGTGTCAAGATAACCAAAGCAAAAAAAGTAAATATTTTCTCAAAAGCCACTTGAC
>JBJEPU010000171.1:0-6622 GCA_051881395.1 Candidatus Fimenecus sp. | reverse complement strand
ATGTCAACTGCCGGGTGCAATCGCCGCGGCGTTTGGATATTCACGGCAGTATTTGTATTGCGTTCAGTGTGTACGCGAAAACGGACACGGCCTTTATATGCGCCGGTTCGGGCGACGGGGTGCAGATGCGCAAAAAAACGGTTTCCTGCACCAACTTACTCGGCTGTGCGGAAAAGTTATTCCGTTTGGGCGAAACATTGGAATTGGGCTCTGCAAAACCGTCGATTGCACAGATTGTGAAATGCGAGGCAACGGCACTTTTGGAAGATGTGAAGCCCGTAACAGGAAAGGTCCTCATAAAAGGCGAGTTGATTTTGCGCACGCTTTACATAGCTGATAACGACACAGGCACTTTGGAGATGATGGAGCACAGCCTGCCCATCAGCCAAATTACAGAGGCGGACGGTGCAGAAGAGGGCTGTGTAACGGATTGTGCGCTGACGGTATCGAGTGTGGAAATTGCCGCAAAAACCGACGCGACGGGCGCGCTTCGGCTGTTGGACGCGAGCATTTGCATTTGCGCAAAACTGCAATTTTTCGGGGATATGGAAACCGACATCGTATTGGACGCCTATTCCACGCTATACCCGTTGGAGTTGAAAAAGCAAACCGTTGAACTGCGGCATATTTGCGACAAATGCACAGACACCTACCTTTGTCGCGGGAATTTGGATATTGCAAGCCTCGGCATGCAACAGGTTTCAGATGTCACCTGTGTGGGCTTTACGCAAAAAGCGGCTGTTACGGACGGCACGATGACGGTCGAGGGCACAGTGACGGTCGGAATTTTGTATCTTGACCGCGAACACCAATGGGGCTACACGGAGCGCAATTTTGACTATACCTACAAGCGCGTGACGGCGGCAAGCGGCGAAAATCTGCAATGCTCGCCACACATTACGGTAAGCGGTATCGGCTTTGTGTTAAACGGGGAAACCGCCTTAGAGGTACGCGCGGAATTGGACATCAGCGCCGTGATTTTCTCGGTACAGACACAGCAAATTACCGCCGACATCCTTTTGGATACGGAAAATCAAAAACGGCAAACGCAGGCGGCGCTGACCATTTATTTTGCGCAGGCGGGCGAAAGCGTTTGGGACATTGCCTGCCGCTATAACACGACTGCCGATGCGATTTTAACGCAAAATGCGCTTGGCGGCGACACCCTGACGGAAAATCGCAAGCTGTTAATTCCGAGAGTTTGAGGAGGGACGGAAAAATGGAAAATCGAAGCATTTATCAGGATATTGCCGCCCGCACGAACGGCGATATTTATGTCGGCGTGGTCGGCCCTGTGCGCACGGGGAAATCCACCTTTATTAAACGGTTTATGGATACGCTCGTGTTGCCGCATATTTCCGACGAAGCCATGCACACACGCGCAGTTGACGAACTGCCGCAATCCTCGGCGGGGCGGACAATTATGACGACAGAGCCGAAATTCATCCCCGAAAATGCCGTGGAGGTGCACCTGCCCGACAATGCCGCATTTTCCGTGCGTATGATAGACTGCGTGGGCTACATTGTGCCCGGCTCTTTGGGGTATGTGGAGGGCGATAAGCCCCGCATGGTGCGCACGCCGTGGTCGGAAGAGGAAATGCCCTTTGACCGCGCGGCGGAAATCGGCACGCAAAAGGTGATTAACGAGCATTCGACCATCGGGTTGGTCGTGACCACGGACGGCAGTATTTCCGACATTCCGCGTGCGGATTACGAAGAAGCGGAGGCACGCGTCGTACGGGAATTGCAGGCGCTCGGCAAGCCGTTTGTGGTGCTGTTGAACTGCACCTATCCGCAGTCGGACAGCGCGCGGCTTTTGTCGGAACAGTTAAGCGAAAAATATGCCGTGCCCGTGATGCCTGTCAACTGCTTGGAACTGACGGAAAGCGATATAAAAGAGATTTTAACGCAAATTCTGTTTGAATTCCCCATTCGCGAAATTGCCGTGGATTTTCCGCAATGGCTGGTATCTTTGCCGCCCGAACACAAACTGCGCGCAACGGTATACGGCGCGGTCGGCACGGCGTGCGACAAAATGAATTTGGTACGGGATGTCGCCGTCTTGACGGAGGAGTTAAAAGGCTGTGAATACATCACAGACGCAAAAATCGCTTCCATGCAGTTGGGGCAAGGCACGGCTTGGATTTCGGTCACGATGAACGGGGATTTGTTCTACCGCGTGCTTTCGGAAAAAACAGGCTTGGAAATTGACGGCGAACAAGGCTTAATTACGCAAATGTGCGCGCTTGCCGCGGTGAAAAAAGAGTATGAAAAACTCAAATCCGCCCTCGACGAAGTGGAGGCGACGGGCTACGGCATTGTGATGCCGACCATTGACGAACTGACGCTTGACGAGCCCGAAATCGTCAAGCAAGGCGGGCGGTACGGTGTGAAACTGTCTGCCTCGGCGCCGTCTATTCATATGCTGAAAGCCAACATTCAAACCGAAGTCGCGCCGATTGTCGGCAGTGAAAGTCAGTCGGAGGAATTGGTGCGGTATTTGCTCAAAGAGTTTGAGGAAGACCCGAAAAAGATTTGGGAGTCCAACATTTTCGGCACCTCTTTGCACGAGCTGGTCAACGAGGGGCTGCGCAGTAAGCTGTTCCATATGCCCGCTGACGCGCGTATGAAATTGCAGGAAACGCTGGAACGCGTCATCAATGAAGGTTGTAACGGTTTGATTTGCATTATTTTGTAAGATTTGCCATAGAAAACACCCCTTTGAAACGAAACGGTTTCAAAGGGGTGTTTTTATGTAAGCGCAATATCAGCAAAAATCGGGTAATGGTCGGACATTTCCGAAAGCACGGGCAAAGACAAAACGCAGAACGAAAGGATTTCAGCATCACCTTCATAAAAAATATGGTCCCACGAAGGATACTCCCACGCTTCTGCTTCGCCTGCAAACTGCTGTGCCGCCTGAAATTTCGCATCGGCAAGGCGCATGTTCAGTTTTGCATAAATACCGTCAGCGGCAAACACACCGTTTATGCTGTCATTTTCCATTGCATTATAATCGCCCGTGCAAAACACAGGGCAATCATACTTTGTTTGCAAACGGTCGATAAGCACAAAAAACTCATCAACCTGCCCTGACATAATTTGATACTCCGCGTTTTCTTTTCCCTCGCGGATTAAATCCAAATGCGTAGAGGTCACCGAAAACCGTTCGCCGCTTGCAAGCGTTTCAAATACCGCCCAAGTAATCGCGCGGTGTTTTGTACCGTCGCCCTCAGTGTAAGTTTCCCGTCCACTGTCAAGTAAGCGAAGTGTTTTCGTATTGTAAAGCATCGTAGTCAGGCTTTTTTGGAACAGATTGTTTTGTGGGTGCACGAAGGCATATTCCGCCGCATTCTGTTTGAGACAGGCGTGCCAGTCTGCGCAAGCCTCTTGCAATCCCACAACATCGGGTGCATATTGACGCAAAACCTCTAAAAACTGCGCAGCGCGCGGTTTCACAGGTGTGCCGCCCCAACTTTTATATCCAACCAACACATTCGCACTCATGACGCGCACCGTAGCACCGTCTGTTTTTTGCGTTCCGCCCGCCGCGGCAAGCGTTGCCGCAAAGTCCTGCGGAAGTGCGGTCTTTTTCAAATTTCCTTTTTGCTGATACACAATCGGTACCGGGGCGGTTGCAAGCAATACCGCCGCCAAAATACAGGCGGTGATTTTTTTCGTTTTTCCGTTTTTCATCACAAAACATCCTTTGTTATTCTGTTAAAAAGGTTTTGAGCGCCGAATAGCGGCGGGTTTTTTTATCGTTTTCCACCATGTTTTGAATTTCCGCACGCGTGCCGACCAAAATCAGCAGTTGTTTGGCGCGCGTAACGGCGGTATACAACAGATTGCGGTAGCAAAGGTTCTGCAGAACCGACACCACGGGCATAATCACCGCAGGAAATTCACTGCCCTGACTTTTGTGCACCGTCACGGCATAGGCAAGTTCCACATCGGTCATTTGCTCTTTGGCAAGCACGGCACTGCGGTCGTCAAAAAAAATCTGCACGGTTTCGGTATGAATGTCGATATTCTCAATCACGCCGATGTCGCCGTTGAAAATCCCCTCGCCCGTTTCACCGTCCGATTTTTCCCAAATGATGTTATAGTTATTTTTTGTCTGCATCACCTTGTCGCCCACACGGAAGGTACGGAAACCGACAGTCAGTTCCTTTTTCTCGTCGGCAGGGGGATTTACAAGGTCCTGCAAAATTTTGTTGAGATGCACCGTGCCCGTTTCGCCCTTTTTTGAGGGGCAAAGCACCTGAATATCGTTTTGCGGCGAAAATTTATAGGCTTCGGGCAGACGCTTTGCATAAAGCGAGGCAATCGTTTGCGATGCCGCATAGGGATTTGGGCGTTCCATAAAGAAGAAATCACCGTCTTTGCGGTCTACATCGGGCATTTCGCCCGCGACAATGCGGTGCGCATTGGTGACAATCAAACTGCCCATTGCCTGACGGAACACCTCTGTCAGTTCCACCACGGGCAAAAGTCCGCTTGCAATTAAATCCGCCAGCACATTCCCCGCGCCCACGGGCGGCAGTTGGTCGCTGTCGCCGACCATAATCAAGCGGCAACCGAACGGCAACGCCTGCATTACGCTTGCAAACAGGCTGATGTCCACCATTGAAAGCTCGTCCAACACCAGCACCTCACATTCCAGCGGATTGCGCAAATTCCGCTTGAACACAGGGCGGTCGTGCTCGTCCCATTCGACCTCTAACAGGCGGTGTATGGTTTTTGCCTCGCGGCCTGTCAGCTCCGTCATTCGTTTGGCGGCACGCCCTGTCGGCGCGGCAAGGGCAATATCCAATTCTTGCTGTTCAAACAGTTTTAAAATACCGTTTAAAGTAGTGGTTTTGCCCGTGCCCGGGCCGCCAGTCAAAATGAGTACCCCGCGCGAAACCGCGGTTTTGATGGCTTCGCGCTGGGTTTCGGCATAGGTAATACCGTCTGCTTTTTCTTGTTTTTCAATATCTTTATCCAAAGTCTCGCACTGCGGCGGTGGAAAACGCAACAGAATTTTCATACGGTCGGCAATCGTTTTTTCGTCACGGTAGGCACTGGTTAAGAAAATAAATTCCCGCCCGTTCAGTTCCTTTGCCGTAAGCGCTCCCGCCGAGGTCAGCGTGTCGATTTGAATATCGACGGCGTCTGTCCCCACCGAAAGATAATCCGCCGAAATCTTTAACAGTTTTTCGCGTGGGATACAGGTGTGCCCGTTGGAATACAAATTTTGCCGCACGATATGGGTAATCCCCGCCCGCACGCGGAAATCGCTTTCGGGCGGATTGGGCAGTGCGTCCGCAATCGCTTCGGCACGCTCAAAGCCGATACCCGTATCTGCGTCGCACAATTCAAACGGATTTTTCGTCACGCGCTCCACGGCATTCGAGCCGAACGCCTCGAACGCGGCAATACATTCGCGCGGGGACATCCCGTAGGTTTCCAGTGCAATCATAATATTGCGCACGGCAAACTGCTTTTTAAAGCTCGCCTGCATTTTTTCCGCTTTTTCAAGGGAAATGCCCTTAATGGTCGCCAATTTTTTCGGCTCGTTTTCTAAGATATCAAAGGCATTTTCGCCGAATTTTTCAATAATCTTTTGCGCCGTGGCAGGGCCTATCCCCTTCACCGCCCCCGCGGCAAGATAATTATACAACTGCTCGGCGGTGGCAGGCATTTCGCGCTCGAATGCTTCAACTTTAAACTGCCGCCCGAAGGTGGAATGAAAGGTCCACGCGCCCGACAGGCGCACGCTTTCGCCGACGGAGATATCGGAAAAGGTGCCGACGGCGGTGACGAGTTCGTCTTCACACCCGACTTCTAATACCGTATAGCCGTTTTGCTCGTTTCGGAATTTAATATCCTCCACCGTGCCCTGCAAAATTTCTGTTTGTACTTCCTCGCTCATAAAAACAAATCCTTAAACGATTTTTCGTCGCAGAGATAAATGCCGTTACTTTCGCGGCACACATTTAAACAGTTTAAACGCTGTGCTTCGTCCATACCGCAGTCCAAAATCACCACACTGCCGTACGGCTCATCGCCCAAAAAGCCCATTTTCATCCGCGCGGCATACGCCGCCGCCGTGACATCGCTGTCACAGCGTTTTGCCGGAATAACTATGTAATAATCGAATTTCTTTTTCGGCTGCATCGCTTTGACCATCAAGCAATAGCAAAGTGCCAACAATCCGAACAGAATTAAACCGACAAATACCGCACCGACAAACGCTTCAAACATAAAAATCACCCCATAACAGTGTATGGGGCGCAAAACAGAATGTGAGTAAACCTGTAAGCCGAGTTCTGTCGTTTAAAGCAATTATCTATCTACGCGCACCGTTGCCGATACGCTGAAGCCATCCGTCGAAGTATCTGCCCAGCTGACAACTTCGGTCGATGTTGCATCGGGTAGGGTTTACTTGGCAGCGCCGTTACCGACGCCCCGGTGAGCTCTTACCTCGCCTTTCCACCCTTACCGCAAAAATGCGGCGGTATCTCTCTATGCACTTTCCCTAAGGTCGCCCTCGGCGGCTGTTAGCCGTTACCCTGCTGTATGATGCTCGGACTTTCCTCATTCGCGTAAAACGCGCCCGCAATTGCTCAGTTTACTC
>JBJEPU010000170.1:0-6696 GCA_051881395.1 Candidatus Fimenecus sp. | reverse complement strand
CCTGTGGTCAACGCTGTGTTACAGCAAATTCCGTGCCCGGGCGCGGCTGTTCCCGCAGAGGAGAAAACACTGCCGGCAAACGACGGTGCATACTCGGTGTATGACGAAATCTCCGACTTGCTCAAAAACGACGCTTGTAAAGCCGTACTTTTGGAACTTCTGCAAATGCTGTCCGAAAAACTCGGCGTGCCCGCAGGCGAAGGGATGCTGTCTATATTCGGCGGCTTCACGGTGCATCAGTTGATGTGTGCGGCAGGCGAAGCGCTTCCCGAAGGCTTTGAAGCTGAAACCAACGAAAAATTACAGGCGATTGCTAAGGCGTAAAATACAAAAGTATAAAAGCACCCCGTCAAGACAACCTTGACGGGGTGCTTGTGCATAGTGCGTTAACTGTTTAAACAACCGTATAAGAAAATGTGAATTGCCGTTTGAAACAATTCGTTTTGCGTGTCAATATAGCCTGTCAAATCGGCTTGCGGATGAATTTCCGGCGTGCCGATGCTTGTGGTGATGTAATCAATCGCCGTAAAGAACAGCGCAACGAGTACCCGCTGCTTTGCTTCGTCCTTTGGAAAGTGAAACAGCACAATTTCGCGCAATTTTTCTTTTACCGCATCGTTAAAAAACTGCGTGCGTACCCGCATCAATTCTTCTCGAAGCTCGGGCGGCGGTAGGGTGCGGGATTCCACAAACAAATTCAACATTTCGGGATTTTGCTCCCAAAAGCGCCGAAACAACTGATAAAGCGAGACCAAATTCTGTTCAAAATCCGCGCCTTTGTCAATGGTGAAACCGTGCATATGCGCCGAAAAGGCTTGATAGCAGTAGGCAACCGCTTTCATATAAATTTCCGCTTTGCCGTCAAAATGGTGATACAGCTTGCCTTTGGAAATGCCCCCGTTTTGGCAAATGCGGTTGATGGAAGCGGCGGCGTAGCCGTATGTGCTGAATTCCGCGATGGCGGTTGTAATAATTTTTTCTTTGCTGATTTGTGTTTTTTGCGCCTGTTTCAAAGAAAAAGCCCCCTCCTTGTCCTTCGGTGGTATCAGTATAGCATGAACAAAAACGCTTGTAAAGCAAAACAAACCGCACATTTCAAAAATCACCGCAATCCGCAAAAAAGCATTGCAAAAACCGAGAAACTACGCTATGATTACATTGATATATTCTATATTTCGGAGGTGCTTTTTTGGACAGAAAAACCATATGTACCGCCATTCAAAACGGCGAAACCGCACTTGGCGTGGAGTTCGGCTCTACACGCATCAAAGCGGTGTTAATCGGCGCAGATTGTAAGGTTCTTGCACAGGGGAGCTTTGATTGGGAAAACACGCTGTCCGACGGGGTTTGGACGTATCCGTTTTCCCTTGTATGGGAAGGCTTGCGCGGGGCGTACGGCGCAGTCAAGCAAGCGGTGCGGGAGAAATACGGTGTTACCCTAAAATCCATCGGTAGTATCGGCATTTCCGCGATGATGCACGGCTATCTGCCCTTTGATAAAAACGGTGAACAGCTTGTGCCGTTTCGCACCTGGCGCAATACCATCACCGAAAAAGCGGCGGCGGAGCTTACAGACCTTTTCCACTTCAATATTCCCCAGCGTTGGAGCATCGCCCATTTGTATCAGGCGATTTTAAACGGCGAAAGCCATGTAAAAGACATTGCTTTTCTCACCACCCTTGAAGGCTATGTTCATTGGCAGTTAACCGGTGAAAAGGTCATCGGCATCGGCGAAGCGGCGGGGATGTTCCCTGTGGACAGCCAAAAAAGCTGCTATGACGAAAAAATGGTGTCCGATTTTGACCGCTTGATTGAAAGCAGGCATTACCCGTGGAAACTCATGGATATTCTCCCGAAAATTTTGCTTGCAGGCGAAAATGCGGGCACGCTTTCCAAAGAGGGTGCGCTTTTACTTGACCCCACAGGCGACCTTGAAAGCGGTATTCCCCTTTGTCCGCCCGAGGGCGACGCAGGCACGGGTATGGTGGCGACGAACAGCGTTGCATCCTTAACGGGCAATGTTTCGGCGGGGACTTCTATTTTCTTGATGGCGGTGCTCGAAAAACCGCTTTCTACCGTTTACACGGAAATTGATATGGTTGCAACACCCACAGGCGCGCCTGTCGCTATGGTGCATTGCAATACCTGTACCTCTGACCTTGATGCGTGGGTGCGGTTATTCTCCGAAGTGCTCAAAAATGCGGGAACAGAACTCCCGAAACCCGCGCTTTACGATATGCTGTATGATTTAGCCTTACAAGGCGATGCGGATTGCGGGGGACTTATCGGGTTTAACTATTATTCGGGCGAGCCCGTGACCGATACCGCCGAGGGCAGACCGCTGTTTGTAAGACTGCCCGATGCAAACTTCACCCTTGCAAACTTTATGCGCAATCAGATTTTTTCCGCAATGGCAACGCTTCGCTTGGGTATGGATATTCTGTTCCAAAAGGAAAATATCACTCTCAACCGCCTTTTGGGCCACGGCGGTTTGTTTAAAACACCGCTTGTGGGGCAAAAACTGATGGCAGGGGCTCTGGGTGTCCCTGTTTCCGTTATGGAAACCGCAGGTGAGGGCGGTGCGTGGGGTATCGCGTTGCTGGCTTCCTATATGTGCAATAAAGACGCGGGCGAAACGCTCGAAGCGTATCTCAATAATAAAGTGTTCGGCAAAAACAAGGGCACTACCATCACACCCGACAAAACCGATGTGGACGGGTTTAATCAGTATATGACAAGATACAAAGCGGGGCTTGCCGTCGAACAAGCAGCCGTGGAAAATTTATAAAAATTACTTTGTCATTCTGCGCGTAGCGAAGAATCGCAAAAGAACAACCAACTTTGTCATTCTGAGCGTAGCGAAGAATCGCAATTTACAACGAGGTGTAAAATATGCAGTTAAAAGAGTATGAATTTTGGTTTGTGGTGGGCAGTCAGTTTTTGTATGGCCCCGAGGTATTGGAAACCGTCGCACAGCGTGCGCAGGAAATGGCGGACGAACTGAACAAATCCCCATTACTTCCCTGTAAAATCGTGTATAAGGTCACCGCAAAAACCAATCAAGAGATTATCGATGTGGTCAGAGAGGCGAATTACGACAAAAAATGCGCGGGCATCATCACTTGGTGCCACACATTCAGCCCCTCCAAAATGTGGATTAACGGCTTTGTGGATTTGCAAAAGCCCTATTGCCATCTTGCCACGCAGTATAACCGTGAAATCCCCAACGATGAAATTGATATGGACTTTATGAACCTCAATCAGGCGGCGCACGGCGACCGTGAGCACGGCTTTATTGCGGCAAGACTGCGTATGCCCCGCAAGGTGATTGCAGGTCATTGGCAGGAGGAAAGCGTCCGCGAACGCCTCGGCAGTTGGATGCGCGCGGCGGTGGGCGTTGCCGTCAGCCGCGAATTGAAAGTCATGCGCTTCGGCGACAATATGCGCGAGGTTGCCGTCACCGAGGGCGATAAGGTCGAGGTGCAGGCAAAATTGGGCTGGCAGGTCAATACCTGGGCAGTCGGCGACCTGGTCAAAGAAATGGAAAAGGTCACAGAAGCCGAAATGGACGGCTTGATGGCGGTTTATACCGAAAATTACGAGGTCGCAACCGAGAATATCGACGCCATTCGCTATCAGGCAAAGGAAGAAATCGCAATCCGTAAAATGATGGACAGAGAGGGCTGTAAGGCGTTTTCCAACACCTTCCAAGACCTGTACGGTATGGAGCAACTCCCCGGGCTTGCAAGCCAGCACTTAATGGCAGAGGGCTATGGCTACGGCGGCGAGGGCGATTGGAAGGTTGCCGCCATGACCGCTATACTCAAAGCCATGAGCGAGGGGCAAAACGGCGGCACGGGCTTTATGGAGGATTATACCTATCACCTTGTCGAGGGCGAAAAATACAGCCTCGGCGCCCATATGCTGGAAGTCTGCCCCACGCTTGCGGCAGGCAAACCCCGCATTGAAACCCATCACCTCGGTATCGGTATGAACGAAAAAGACCCCGCAAGACTTGTGTTTGAGGGGAAAGCAGGCAGTGCGATTGTGGTAAGCCTTGTGGATATGGGTGGCAGACTGCGCCTTATCTGTCAGGATATCGAGTGCGTAAAACCCATTATGAATATGCCCAATCTCCCCGTGGCAAGAGTGATGTGGAAAGCATTGCCGAGCCTTGAAACGGGGCTTGAATGTTGGATTACCGCAGGCGGCGCCCACCATACGGTGCTCAGTTACGATGTCACCGCCGAGCAAATGCGAGACTTTGCACGCATGATGGATATTGAATATGTCCATATCGGAAAAGATACCACGGTGGAAAGCCTGGAAAAAGATTTGTTCTTAGCCGACCTTGCGTGGAAACTGAAATGAGGAAAACAGAATGTTAGAAGCATTAAAACAGGCGGTTTTTGACGCGAATTTGCTGTTGCCCAAGCACAATTTGGTCACCTTTACTTGGGGCAATGTGTCGGGCGTGGACCGCGAAAAAGGACTTATGGTTATAAAACCCTCAGGCGTGGAATATGACACCATGACCGCCGACGATATGGTCGTAGTGGACTTAAAAACGGGCAAAAAGGTTGAGGGAAATTTAAATCCCTCCTCGGATACGGACACCCATGTGGTGCTGTATAACGTATTCCCCGAAATCGGGGGCATTGTGCATACCCATTCCCGCTGGGCGACTACATTTGCGCAGGCGGGGCGGGGGATTCCTGCCCTCGGCACTACCCACGGCGATTATTTTTACGGTGAAATTCCCTGCACACGCAAAATGACGCCCGATGAAATCGGCGGGCGCTATGAGTGGGAAACAGGCAATGTCTTGGTCGAAACTTTCAAGGATAAAAACCCCAACGATATTCCCGCCGCGCTTGTGTATTCCCACGGACCGTTTTGCTGGGGCACTGACCCCAAAAACGCCGTGCATAACGCCGTAGTGCTGGAAGAAGTAGCATTTATGGCGTGGCACGCGTTGCAAATGCGCCCCGATTTGCCGCCGATGCAGCAGGAACTTTTAGATAAACACTACCTGCGCAAACACGGCGCCAACGCCTATTACGGGCAGAAAAAATAAAAAATACCGCAAAAAATAAAAATAACAGAGTAGGGCGGGGGCTTGCTCCTGCCGCAAAATCATATGAAAAAGGAGAAAAAATGGACATCAAACAATTTGAACGAAACACCAAGTATGATTATTGGCAAAGATGGAAACGCCGCAGGTTCATCAAATTAAACCGAAAATGCAAAAAAGGGCAAATTGTTTTGCTTGGAGACAGCATAACCGAAATGTTTGATGTGCATTTGCTGGACGGCTGTTCCGATTTGGAAATATATAATCGCGGTATTGGCGGAGATACCACAAACAGATTGCTTCAAAGATTAGAGAAAAATGTTTTGCGCCTGCAACCGAGCCGCTTGATACTTTTAATCGGTACAAACGATTTCGGACGGGGCGCGGACGGCGAATATGTCTTTGAAAATATAAAAACGATTGTCAGCACCATTGAAAAAGCCGTCCCGAATATTCAAATCACCTTGCAATGTGTTTACCCCGTAAACGGAAATCAATATCCTTTGGAACCGGGCAGAAACGAAAAAATTGATACTTTAAACAGCCAAATAAAAGCATTTGCACAGCAAAACGGATACGGTATCATTGACATTACGGATGCATTGAAAAATGAAAACGGTGCGTTGGACGCACAGTACAGCGACGACGGCGTTCACCCGAACGCCAAAGGCTTTGAGATTGTGGCAAACGCCATAAAAGCGGTCATTGCATAACATTCCGATTTTAGAGCATCATTCGATGCTCTTTTTTTGTTTGTCATTCTGTCGAAATTGCAAACCGCTGTTGTGCTTCTTGCAGATTTATGGTATCATATTGAAAAGAGGAGGCTTTACCATGGTGAAATATGTAAAAGAATTTGCCTTCGCGGTGCTTGCCGGTATGGCAATCAGCGTGGGCTGTGTTGTTTATTTGTCGGTCCAAAATCCTGTTGCAGGCTCCATTCTGTTCAGCGTGGGGCTTTTAACAGTGCTGGTGTTTAAGCTGAATTTGTTTACGGGTAAGGCGCCGTATATTGTGAAAAACAAGCCGCCGTATATCGGCTTTACGGCGCTTGTGTGGCTTGGCAATTTTGCGGGAACGGCAATTTCGGCATTGCTTGTGCATTTTACAAAAATCAACGGCAAAATTATTGAAAGATGCACATCTGTTGCACAAAGTAAAGCAGATGACAGCCTTTTAAGTTTGTTTATATTGGGCATTTTCTGCGGTATTATGATGTATATAGCGGTGGATACCTTTATCAATCAGGGCGAAAAGAAGAATTTTTCCTCCGCACTTATTGTGGTATTCTGCGTGAGCGTGTTTATCCTTGCGGGCTTTGAGCACAGTGTTGCGGATATGTTTTATTTTATGCTTGCACTGCCCATGCGTCAGTGGATTTTGCCCTTGATTATCATCACGCTCGGCAATGTCGTGGGTGGCAATGTTTTCTGCCTGCTTACGAAAATGAAACGGGAGTAAACGCATAACAAAAGAAAGCGCTTGGAGGCTGAAAACACGGCTTCCAAGCGTTTTTTGCGCCGTCCTGTTCGACTGGGCATCAGGGCAAAATCCAACACAAAAACACCCCGTCGGGAGACGACGGCAAAATCCCCGGGTGTGTGCAAATCGCACTTTACGAG
>JBJEPU010000169.1:22199-33427 GCA_051881395.1 Candidatus Fimenecus sp. | reverse complement strand
AAAAACGGTGGAGAAAAATCCCGACTATAATCCCATTCGGCACGGCGTACCCGTGTTAAACGAAATGGACGACGAAGCCCGCGCGGCACTCATCAAAGAAAATCCCGACTACGGCGTGATTGTTTGCCGCTGTGAGGAAATCAGCAAAGGGGAAATTTTGGACGCCCTGCGCTCCCCGCTTTGCGTACCGACCGTGGACGGCATTAAAAAGCGTATCCGCCCCGGTATGGGCAGATGCCAAGGCGGGTTCTGCTCGCCGCTTGTGACGCAGATTATCGCTGACTTTTTGGGCGTGCCGCTGTCCGAGGTCAAAAAGTCCTCTGCGGATTCGGTGATCACCTTTGGACGGACGAAATAAGGGGAAAGAGAGGGATAAACGATGCGCACATATGATTGTTTGGTCATCGGCGGCGGCCCTGCGGGGCTTGCGGCGGCGATTGCCGCACACAAAAACGGCGCGCGCACACTGCTTGTCGAGCGTGAGGCGCGTTTGGGCGGCATTTTAAAGCAATGTATTCACGATGGATTCGGGTTGGTACGGTTTCAGGAAAAACTCTCGGGACCCGAATATGCCGAGCGGTTTATGGATATGTTCCATGCGGAAAATATCGAGGCGCTGACGCTGACTTTTGTCACTCGTATTCAAAAAACGGAAAACGGCTTTGCGGTAACGCTTGTCAACCGTGACGGTGTGGAGACCGTGGCGGCGAAAACGCTGATTTTGGCAACGGGTTGCCGCGAACGCACGGCAAAACAGGTGCAAATTCACGGCACGCGCCCTGCGGGGGTATTTACCGCGGGCACGGCACAGCATTTCACCAATCTTTTGGGCGAGTTGCCGACCAAACGGTGCGTGATTTTGGGCAGCGGCGATATTGGCCTGATTATGGCACGCCGCTTGACCTTAGAGGGTGCAGAGGTTGTAGGCGTATATGAAGCAAAATCTACGCCCTCGGGCTTAACGCGCAACATTCACCAATGCTTACACGATTATAACATTCCGCTATACCTTTCGCACACGGTTACACGCGTGTTCGGGCAAGACCGCCTGACTGCGGTGGAAATTTCGAAGGTAGACGAAAACATGCAACCGATTGCGGGCACGGAACAGATAATAGAATGTGACGCGCTGATTTTGTCGGTCGGGTTAATCCCCGAAAACGAACTTGCCGAAAATTTGGGTGTGCAATTAGACCCGAAAACCAAAGGTCCTGTTTGCAACGCGCAGTTGATGACCACAGTGGACGGCGTGTTTTCCTGCGGGAACGCACTGCATGTCAACGATTTGGTGGACTATGTTTCGGAAAGCGGCGAAATTGCAGGCGAAAATGCCGCAAAATACGCAAAACGCACACGGCGGGAAATTCCGATAACGGCGGACAAATCCTTTTTATATGCTGTGCCGCAAACGCTTAACTTGAACGCAGACAATCACGAAACGATTTTGTATTTCCGCAGTCGCGAAATCTTAAACGGTTGTCGTTTTGTCCTGTCGGTGGACGGGAAAGAGGTGTTTTCCAAAAAATACCCGTTCCTGCGGCCGCCGGAAATGGAAAAACTGGTGATTGATTTCTCAAAATTTGAATTAAACGAACATTCCGATATTAAACTAAACATCGAGGTGAAAGAAAATGCGTGAGTTGGTCTGCATTGTTTGTCCGCGGGGGTGCACGATGCAAGTGTCGGAAAACAATGGCGAAATCACCGTGACGGGCAATTCCTGCAAACGCGGCGAACAGTTTGCCGTTTCGGAAATGACTGCGCCGAAGCGCACGATTTGCACCACGGTACGAACAGCCTTTAAAGATGTTCCCGTTTTGCCCGTGCGCGTATCGGCGGAAATCCCAAAAGACCGCATTTTTGATGTGATGCACGAAATCAACCAAGTGTGTGTATCTGCGCCCGTCTCACGGGGAGATACGGTGCTTGAAAATGTTTTGGGGCTCGGTGTTGACATTGTTGCAACCTCAGATATTTTGAAAAATGCCGAAATAAGGGAGGGGTAACAATGGAAAATCCGCTGGTGCTGACCTTTGATGTCGGCACGCAAAGCGCGCGTTGTTTGCTTGTTCGCCCCGACGGCAGTTTTGCCGATATTTGCCAGGTCAAATACGATGAGCCGTATTATTCAAGAAACCCCGGCTGGGCGGAACAGCGTCCCGATTTTTACTATGACCGCATTTGTGAAATCGGCAAAACCGTTTGTGCGCGAAACGCCGACAAATTGCCGCAAATTATAGCCGTAACGCTGACGGTCATTCGCGACACGGTGCTGTGTCTCGACAAAAACAACAAGCCGCTTCGCGACATTATTTTATGGCTTGACAAGCGGCAGGCAGATTTTCGCAATCCGTTCCCGTTTTATAAAAAGTGGATTTTTAAAGTGGCGGGTATGGAGGAGGCAACCAAAATTCTCTACCGTGCCACGGCGTCTAACTGGATTCGACAAAATCAGCCCGAAATTTGGGAAAAGACCGCAAAGTATGTGATGCTGCCCACCTACTTAAACTACAAAATGACGGGCAATCTGTTGGATTCCGAAGCCAATATGATTGGGCATATCCCCTTTGACTACAAACACCGCGTATGGAAAAAGGACAGTTCGTTAACCAAATGCATTTGTGATGTGGAAGAAGAAAAGTTATGCGCTCTTGTAAAGTCGGGCGAAGTTTTGGGGCACATTACAGCAGAGTTTTCAAAAGCAAGCGGCGTTCCAGAAGGTTTACCGCTGATTGCCACAGGCTCTGACAAAGGCTGTGAAACCTTGGGGCTTTCGGTTGTGGAGTCGAACAAGGCGGCGATTTCGTTCGGCACAACGGCAACCATACAAATGGCGGTGGAAAAATACTTTGAACCGCAAAAGTTTATGCCCGCCTACCCTGCCGTTCCAAACCATTTATTTAACCCCGAAATCGAAATATACCGCGGATTTTGGCTCGTTTCGTGGTTTGTCAAGGAATTCGGTGCAGAAGAACGCGCAGAAGCCGAAAAATTAGGCTGTGCACCCGAGCAACTGTTGGACAAATACATTGAAAAACTGCCGCCGGGCTGTGAGGGGCTGTTATTACAGCCGTACTGGACGCCGGGCGTCATCAACCCCACCTCGCGCGGGGCGGTGGTCGGCTTTGCCGATTACCACACGCACATTCACCTTTACCGCGCGATTATTGAGGGCATCGGCTTTGAACTGTACCACTCGCTTCGCAATATGGAAAAGCGTTCGGGGCTTAAAATTGACGAATTGTTTGTCGGCGGCGGCGGGGCACGCAGTGATGTGGTTTGTCAGATTACCGCAGATATTTTCGGGCTACCCGTCAAGCGCATTCAAACCCACGAGGCGTGCTCCATAGGCGCATCGATGGTCGCATTTCTTTGGGGCGGCGTGTTCTGCGATTATGAGGACGCCATACACCATATGGTGCACGAAACCGATGTGTTTATGCCGCGCAAAACGGAGCACGAAACCTATATGGATTTATACACCGGCGCTTACCGTAAAATCTTCGGCAAATTAGAGCCGATTTACAGAAAAATTATCAAAATCACCAAAAGGAGAGATATTCAATGAGTACAAAACCGTATAAAGGCTTTGAGCCGAAATGGTTGTTAACCCCCGCCCCCGAGGGCAGTTACCGTTCCATTTTCCGTTGGGGTGACCCTGAATTTTTCAAATACCCGAAGGAGTCGCTTTACAAGCTGATGAAAGAAACCTTTAAAATGACCGATGACGATTTTAAAGAGTACACCGATGACATCGGCTTTGACCAAGTGGATTTGTCCGAGTATCCGTCGAAAATTGCGCCGGTACATATTGAGGCGCTGAAAAAAATCGTCGGCGACGAATTTGTGACCACCGAGGATTATCCGCGTTTGGCGGTCGCCTACGGTTGCACGGGCTATGACCTTCTGCGGCTTCGCCACAAGCAGATTGAAAATCTGCCCGATGTGGTTGTGTACCCCGACACCACCGAGCAAGTGGAGCAGTTGGTTGCCTACGCGACAGAGCATAAAATCCCGCTGTATGTTTACGGCGGTGGCAGTTCGGTCACACGCGGTATGGAGGCAGTTAAGGGCGGTATGACCTTGGATATGCGCAAGCGCTTTAATAAGGTCATCAGCTTTAACGAAACCGACCAAACCATCACCGTGCAGGCGGGTATGTCCGGTCCGAAATTGGAGGAAACCTTACACAATGCACCGTCTCTGTTCGGCGCAAAACGCGCATACACCTGCGGGCACTTCCCGCAATCGTTTGAATACAGCAGTGTCGGCGGTTGGACAGTCACGCGCGGCGCAGGGCAGAACAGTACATACTATGGCACGATTACCGATATAGTCCTGTCACAGAAATACGCGACGCCCATCGGCAGAATTGTGACAAGCCACTATCCGCGTGAAGCGACAGGTCCGAACCTCAATCAAATAATGATGGGCTCAGAAGGCACATTCGGCGTGCTGACGGAAGTTACTTTGCGTGTATTCCGCTGGATGCCCGAAAACCGCAAACGGTTCTCCTATATGTTTAAGAATTGGGAAATCGCCATAGAAGCCGCCCGCGAAATGATGCAATGTGAATGCGGCTATTCTTCGGTATTCCGTCTCTCTGACCCCGAAGAAACGCACCTGATGCTGAAACTTTACAATGTGGACGACACGCCCCTTGCCCCGATTTTGGACAAATGCGGCTATAAGGATATGGAACGCTGTATGTTCTTGGGCTTTACCGACGGCGAAAAGGGCTTTTCCAAAAATGTGGCGCACAATATCGCCAAAATCGCCCGCAAATACGGCGCAATGCCGATGACGGGATATGTCACAAAGAGCTGGGAAAAAGGCCGTTTCAATGACCCGTATCTGCGCGACACCTTAATGGATTTCAGCATTATTACGGACACCTTGGAATGTACGGTGAACTGGTCAAATATGGCGCAGGTGCACCGCGATGTACGAAAAGTCTGCCACGCACTGCCGAACACCGTGGTCACCACGCATATGTCGCACTGCTACCCGCAAGGTGCAAACTTATATTTCATTTTCATTACCAAAATGAACGATGCAGATGAGTTCAAGCGTTACCATACCACCATTCTCGACGCGATACAAAAATCCGGCGCGGCAATTTCACACCACCACGGCATCGGCAAGATGTTTGCGCCGTGGCTCGAAGGGTACATCGGTGAAAAGGAATACGGTGTGTTTAAGGTGCTGAAAAACTATTTCGACCCCGAGTATATGATGAACCCCGGCGGCACAATCGGCTTGGATTTACTGCCCGAGGAAAAGAAATTCTTAAATACGCGAGAAGATTACCGATAATCTCGGTCTCTCTTTACGACTCCCCCGCTGTTTTCGGACGGCGGGGATTGCTTTTTCTTTCTGCACGCCGAACGCCCTTTTCGCATAGTATACGGTAAAAACGAAAGGATTTTCGGTATGCCATACTACAATCCAAATAAACAGCAAATGCACAGTTCGGACTGTTGCGGGGAAGTGAGGGATTTCGGCAAACAGCCGTGCACACTGCCGTTATGCAAAGAAACGTTGCAAAATCGCACGTTCCGCACGGCATTTTGGACGGGTGAACATATGCAAGTCATGCTGATGTGTCTCGGCACAGGTGAGGACATCGGTGCGGAAACGCACTCGTGCACCGACCAAATGCTCTATATCGCCGCAGGACGCGGCACGGTACAGTTCGGCACAGGTGAATGCGCCGAACGGCGCAATGTCATGCCGGGTGACGCTGTTTTTGTACCCGCCGGTACACGCCATAATTTGCAAAATACCGGCAGTTCGCCTTTAAAACTGTTTTCGGTTTATGCACCGGTACAACATCCGTTCGGCACGATACACAAAACCAAGGCGGACGCGATAAAGCAGGGCGACTGAATCTTTTAAAACACACAAACGGCTTTGTTCTGAAATGCGCAAAGCCGTTTTTCGTTTTACGGTTATTTTCCGTATTTTTTGCCATACTATCAAGGAAATTCGGGAGGGATTTTGATGGATATTCTGAAAGTGATTTTAACTTCGCTTTTGTCGGTCGTCACGCTGTTTCTCATCACCAAAATTATGGGGCACAAGCAAATGGCGCAGTTGGATTTCTTTGATTATATCACGGGCATAACCATAGGCTCTATTGCCGCGGAGCTTGCCACGGAGCTGGAACAGCCGTGGAAGCCGCTGATTGCCATGGTGATTTACGGCGTTGTTTCGGTTCTTCTCAGTCTGCTGATTAACAAGGTGCCGAGAATGCGAAAATATCTAAACGGTGCGCCGACCGTGATTATGGATAACGGGAAATTAAGCCGTAAAAATATGAAAAAAGCCAAAATGGATTTAAACGAATTTTTGGTGCTGTGCCGCAATGCGGGCTATTTTGATTTGGACGCAATACAAACCGCCATTTTTGAGTATAACGGCACGCTGACCATTTTGCCCGTCAGCACAGAGCGTCCTGTCACGCCGAAGGATATGGAGTTAAACCCACAGCAGGAAACCGTGTTTACAGAAGTCATTATGGACGGCCGCATTTTAGACGACAACCTGCACAAGCTCGGCTTAGATGTCACTTGGCTGCAAAAACAACTGGAAAAGCAGGGCTTTCACAATGCCAAAGAGATCTATTTGGGCGTTTGTGACAAAGAAAATACGCTGGCCTTATATGTTTCCTCCGATTGACGCGGTTTTTTGTTGCCTGTCTTGTTGAAATGCCTGCACCACAAGCCGCGCGAGCGCAGTCGGCACGCGATAGTAGATTTCCCGCAAACTACCCGCAAGCGCATTCGTATCCGCAGGAGAAATGTGCCTGTTTTGGACAGCGGTTTCCAATACCGCAAAAAAATCCGCTTTTTTCACCGTAAAAGACAGTGTTTGCACGCTGTGCAAAACATTCCCCTCTATACGCGGGGAAAGGTAAAAACAAACCGTTGTGTCGCTTGTCTCCACCGCCAATACATCCGGTAAATCAGCGGCAAGCACGGTAACCGTACCGGTGCTTGTGCAAAGCTTGGTGCCTGCTTGTAAAAGATTTTGCATAATCCTGTTCTCCTTTTCTTTTCAGCATATTGCCACAAAAAGCGCCCCTGCCCGTCATGCACAACGGGCAGGGGCATTCTTGACCATCGTACAAGCATTAGCACCTTACGCTTGGGCGTCATGTTCGCGAAGCGGCAAAACACGCGCAGGTTGCTGTGCGGTCAACGGGCTTGTCCCTCGCGCACTCTTTATGGTATAGACAGTATATTCTTTTTTAACGCGCTTTACAAACCGCAAGAAACAACTGTGTCCCGAAAATCGGACTTTCCGCATAGGATTACGCGTTCGGCGTATCGTCCTGTGCGTCAGGCTGTTCGTCTTTTTTGAGCAGGTCTTGCATTTGCGCGCGGATTTCAGCCTTTTCTTGCTCAGAACACAAACGGTATTTTCCGAGCAAGGTTTTTTCTGCGTACGATAAATCTGTGACTTTTTCCAAATCCATATTCCATCCGTCCCTGTTTTTTAATTTGCTGTATCAAACGGTCAGTTATATTTTATCACAACAATTTCCGTTCGTAAAGTATTATTTGTGCTTTTTTACCACAATTTTTGACAAGAAAGGCGATTTTCGGCAATCTCAGAACGCACGCACAAAAAAGCACGGATTTTTCATCATGGAAAAATCCGTGCGTAAGCAACAAATATTAGGAAACCGACAGTTGCAAGCCGTCGTCTTTGCACACAAGATGCACGGTGTGCAACGGTTCGTCGCAATGCTCGACCAAATACGACGAAATTTTATCCTCCGCGTTTCGGCGAATGACATTGCGCAAATCTCTGGCGCCGCGGACATTCCCGTCCATTTTGCCGACCAAGAACGACGGTACATCGGTATCATACGAGAATTGAATCCCTTTATCCTGCAATGCGGTACCCAATTCGCCGAGCATTAATTCCGCAATTTTGCAGTAATTTTCTTCGGTAAGCTCATTAAAGACCACGATTTCATCGACTCTGCCGATAAACTCGGGGCGCAGGAATTCCCGCAGAGCTTTCACTGCCATTTCGCGCTTGACTTCCCCTGCCGCTTTACCGAAGCCCATTGCGGCTGTTTTACGCTCACTGCCGGCATTGGAGGTCATAATAATTACCGTATTGGCGAAACTGACCGTTCTGCCGTGGGCGTCGTTGGTTTTGCCCTCGTCGAGAATTTGCAACAAAATATTCATTACATCGGGGTGCGCTTTCTCGATTTCATCGAACAAAATGATGGAATAGGGCTTTCTTCTGACCTTTTCAGTCAACTGCCCTGCCTCGTCATACCCAACATAGCCGGGCGGCGAGCCGATTAAACGGGAAACGGAATGCTTCTCCATAAATTCAGACATATCCAACCGAATCAGTGTTTCGGGCGTGTCAAACAGTTCATAGGAAAGCTGTTTGACCAATTCGGTTTTGCCGACGCCCGTGGGTCCGACAAAAATGAAAGATGCAGGGCGTTTTTGTACGGACAACTGCATACGACTGCGCTTTATCGCCGCAGCAACCAAATCCACAGCTTCGTCCTGCCCGATGATATGCGCTTTCAAGCGGTCCTCCATACCGACCAGGCGTTTGACATCGCCCTCGACGATTTTGGTGGTGGGAATGCCCGTCCAAAGGTTAATCACCTTTGCCAAATCCTCCTCGACCACGCGGTTATCGCTCGCCTTTTCCTGCAAATCCTTTTCTTTGTTTTCGCAGGAAATCAACTCCGTACGCACGCGCGCCAATTTGGCATAGCTTTCGTTTTTCTTTGCTTCGTCATTTTCCGTTTCGACCGCCGAGACCAAAGCCTCTTCCTCGTCTTTCAGCTCCGCTTTGTGCTTTAAGAACAGTTCGTACTCGCTGATAGCCTTGTTGCGCAGATTTGCGCAGGTGCACGCTTCATCCAAAAGGTCAATCGCCTTGTCGGGCAAAAAGCGGTCTGTAATATAGCGTTCGGACAGCACCACGGCTTTATACACAAGGTTGTCGGAAATCTGCACCTTGTGGTAATCCTCGTAATACTTTTTAATGCCGAGCAGCATTTCGTATGCGTCCTGCACAGAGGGCTCTTCCACGGTAACCGGTTGGAAGCGGCGTTCGAGCGCGGCGTCCTTTTCAATGTTTTTACGGTATTCGTTAAAGGTGGTTGCGCCGATGACTTGAATTTCCCCGCGGGACAGCGCCGGCTTCATAATATTGGCGGCGTTCATCGTGCCCTCAGCGTCGCCCGTGCCGACCAAATTGTGTACCTCGTCAATAAACAGGATAATATTGCCCTCGGATTTGACCTCTTCAATCAAGCCCTTAATGCGGCTTTCAAACTGCCCGCGGAACTGTGTTCCCGCGACCAAAGCGGTCAAATCCAGCAAGTGGATTTCTTTATCGGCAAGCTTGGCAGGCACCTCACCTGCGGCAATTTTTTGCGCTAAGCCCTCGGCAATCGCCGTCTTACCGACGCCGGGTTCACCGATTAGGCACGGATTGTTTTTGGTACGGCGGCACAATATCTGCACCGTGCGGGCAATTTCGCGTTCACGCCCGATGATGCGGTCTAACTTTCCTTCCCGTGCGCGTTCGGTTAAATCCGTGCAGTAGAGCGAAAGATATTTGCGTTTTTTGTTTTTGTTTCCCTGTTTCTTCTTCGTTCTGCCGTTTTTCGGCTCATCAACAACGGAGACCTCGGACGGGTCAATCAAATCCTCGTCCGCATCGTCTTTGTTCGGATTTTGCATCCCGGGGAACATCCCTTGCAGGAAAGAGAGCGGCAATGCACCACCGGGCTGAAACCCGTCCTCGCCGTCCATATTTTCCATCATCTGCTCCATTTGTTCAGAGACTTCATCCATTTCTTCCTCGGTAATCCCCATCTGTTCCATAATTTGTTTGACAGGTCCGATGTTCAGCTCCATTGCACATTTAATGCAAAGCCCCTCGTTGGTGGTCTTATCCCCTTCCACCTTTGAGATGAAAAAGACCGCGGGGTTTTTGTGACATCTGCTGCACAGCATATTTTTGTTCATTCGTTATTATTCCTCGGATTCTTTCTTTGCGTTATTTTCTGCTTTTTTCTCTTTAAACTGCTTATAGGTCGGCGGCGCATAGCTTAACAGCGCAATAAAGGTGAGCACTGCCGCCAAAATCACCAACGCAATCATCAGCCAATCGGGCAACACGAACAGGGTGCGCAGTGCGCCGATTTCGGGACCGAAGGCAATGACCAACACCATCACCGCATAAAATACGAAGGTAGCGACCTTCCCGTAGATTTCCGCCGCCACGGGGCGCAACCCACAGGCAAGCATAATGGCGCCGATAATCACCATGAGCAGTTCTTTGAACAGGAAAAACAGGAACACCCATTTAAACCACTGCATTGTGGGATTTGTGGACTTATTGAATTCCAGGAAAATCACGATGGCGATTGTGATTTGGGTTAATTTGTCCGCCACGGGGTCAAGCATCTTCCCGAGTTCGCTGATTTGGTTGAAGCGGCGGGCAATTTTGCCGTCAAAAAAGTCAGTCAAGCCCGAAATAACCAATACAATGACCGCCCAGCCGATATGCCCTTGATAAAACAGCACACCAAACACGGGAATTAACAGAATACGAATCAGCGACAGGAGATTCGGTACCGTTAAACAGCCCGTAAACAGACTTTTTAAATTTTCTTTCATTTGTTACACCTCATATCCATTCCCCGAATATAGATTCGGGTAAATACTGCTCTGTGAATGTGACGACTTGGGAGTCGTGCACCGCCTGCTGAACTTTGCCGTTGGAGGAACGCGGCGCGAGAAAAACCAAAAGGGCAACCGCAATATAAACAAGGACTGCGCCTTTCAGCGCGCCGAACACAGCGCCCAACGCGGCATTTGCCGTTTTGACAATCGGCAGTTTAAAGAGTTTTGCAATTCCGCCTGCCACCCATTGCAACAGACAGCCAAGCACCGCACAGAACAACAGGAACAAAATCCCTGTCAGCACCGCTTCACAAATCGGCTGTGCAAATTCGGCTTCCAGATACGACGCCGTATCCTTGCTTGCTTGCCCGCTTGCAATTTGTTGTGCCAGCACATCTGCGCTGACGCCGGATTTTTCCAAATACCCTTTCACAAAGCCGGGGAGGCTTTCCAGCACAGCCGCCGCCTTTTTGGTATTGGTTGCCGCTTCGCCGGTAGTCAGCGTTTCTTCAATTTTTGTTTCAATGCGGTCAGACATAAATG
>JBJEPU010000169.1:0-22099 GCA_051881395.1 Candidatus Fimenecus sp. | reverse complement strand
CTCATCGCATACACATAAGTATATTTGCCGTCTGTGAAGGGTTTTAAACAGTCAGCATCCACAGCGGATTTTCCGACCAATTCTCCTTTGTGATTGTAGTTGTATAAGAAATTGTCGGTCAGGACGGAAACATAGGTGCTGTTGCAGGAAACGCCTTTCACGCTTTCGGGAAGCTCGGTTTCAAACAAAAGATTGCCTTTGCGGTCATAACTCTTAATGATTTTCGACGCGGAACTGCCGTATTTGGAAAGCACCACCGCCGTATAATGGCTGTTGTCGTCTGAATACACGCGAGACAGCGTATTTAAAGACAAATCCTCTTCCAATTCCTTTTTGTCCCCGTCCACCACCGTAAACACATTCTTACCGTACACAAGCAGGTGATTTCCGCTTAAAAACTGTAATCCCGACACGGTATCGGTATACGCAAACGAAGCAATCGGTTCTGAATACGAAAAATCAAAGAGATGCACCTTGCAGTATAACTCGCCGTTTTGCGCACCGATAACACTGACTGCCGCGCGCTTGCCGTTATCCGACACCGCCACAGCGACAATATTTTCAGAAGCACAATTCCACACAAAAACCTCTTTGTGATTTTTGTTGTATACCGTCAGCATACTTTGCGAGTTTTCCCCGCGGGAGGCAATGGCAACCGTACCGTCTTTGCCGATTGCACCCGTTAACAGCTTATGCGGAAAGTTTTCTTCATATAATATTTTTGTTTTGGACAGTACCCGAACAGAAGTTTCTCCGACATCTAAAAGCAACACTCTGCCGCCGGCGCTGTACGCGACGGGATTGGAAAAGGCATGCTGTGTGTAGCCGAGTTTTCGCGCGGTATTGTCGAGCACAAAGGTGGCATCGTCGCCGAGGACAAACAAATCCGAGCCGACGGCCTGCACAGACTCCACATTGGTGCTTTCAAAATAATACGGATAGCCGTCGCCGTTTTTGGTGTCGGAAATCAGCGCGGTAAAATAGTCCCCGACGCTGGAAAAGGTGATATTGCCGAAACGATATGCCGCAATCACAACCAAAATCAGCAGAACGGCAATCATACAAACCGCCTTTAACACCGCCAAAGAGCGCGTCTGCGCCTTGGTACTGCGTTTTTTTCGGTTTGCTTTTTGCCCTGTATTTTGCGTTCGGTTCGTGCCGGTTTGCTGTGCCATAGTCTCACCCCGTTTTATCTGTCATAGTAAACCTTGTGTAAATACAAGCCCTGCGCGGGCGCGGTTACCCCTGCCCTTTTGCGGTCTTTGCTTTCTAAGATCGCGGGAATACAATCCCGCGGGAGTTTGCCGCTGTTGATTTCCAACAGCGTGCCGACCATAATGCGCACCATATTGTAGAGAAATCCGTTGCCCTCGACGGTGATTTTCACAAAATCGCCGTCACGGCGCACTTCCATGCGGCGAATTTCACGCACCTTGTCCTCCACGGCGGTTTTTGACGCGCAAAATGCGGAAAAATCGTGTAACCCCAAAAACTGCTGTGCCTGTTCGTTTAAAAAGTCCGCGTGTATATGCCACGGATAATGGTAGGCGCGATTTTCGTAAAACGGGTCGCGCACCTGTCGGTTTAAAATCCAATATTGATAGGTTTTTCCCGTGCAGTCATACCGCGCGTGAAAATCGTACGGTACCTCGCCGCAGTCGAGCACGGCAATATCCCGCGGCAAAACGGCATTGAGCGCCGTTTGCAGTTTTTCGGGCGCCATTTCTTTTTCGGTGCGTAGATTGCAACAGAACATATTTGCGTGCACGAAAGCGTCCGTGCGACTGCAACCGATGATATTTTCCCGCACACCGAGAATTTGTTCGGCGGCGTTTTGCAAGGTCTCCTGCACGGTGACGGCGTTTTCCTGCACCTGCCAGCCGTGGTAATTTGTGCCGTCAAATGCCAAAGTCAGTAAGTAGTTTTTCATACTATAAAAAAATCCTTTTTGATTAGATAACCGCGGTTAGGAAATGGTTTGCAACCAAAACCCCCGCCATACAAACGGCGGTAAACGCAGTTGCCAGATAGTCCCGCGCCTGCAATTTCATCACACGAAGTCGTGTTCTGCCCTCGCCGCCGCGGTAACAACGGCACTCCATGGCAAACGCCAAATCGTAAGCACGCGTAAAGGCGTTGACAAACAGCGGAATAAACACGGGTACGAGCGCCTTGCCGCGCTGAATGAGATTGCCTGTATCCAACTCCGCGCCGCGCGCTTTTTGGGCAGACATAATTTTGTCCACCTCGTCAATCAGCGTCGGAATAAAGCGCAAAGCTATCGTCATCATCATGGCAATGGAATGGACATTGATTTTCAACACCTTCAAAGGGGAAAACAGCCGTTCTATCGCGTCGGTTAAGAGCGTCGGCGAGGTGGTGTAAGTCAGCATCGAGCTTGCCGCAACCAAAGCGACAATGCGTATGGTGGTAAACACAGCCATATAGATGCCGCCTGAGGTAAGCTGAAATTTGCCGAGTTCCAAAAGTACCGTACCGTCTTTGTTATAGAAAATCTGCAACACAGCGGTAATCGCCACGATAATGACAATCGGTTTCAGGCTTTTTAAAAGCATCTTCGCCGAAATTTTGGACAGCAACACCGTCAGAAGCAAATATGCCACCATCACGGCAAGCGATACAAAATTTTTGCAGAAAAATATAAACAGAATATAAACAAAGGTCAAAACAAGTTTTAAACGCGGGTCTAATTTGTGCACCACGGAATGCCCGGGGAAATACTGCCCGATGGTAATATCTTTGATCATTGCACAGCCCCCCGCTCTCGCAGAACGCGCAAAAGCTCGCGTTTCGCCGCTTCGACCGTATAAATATCGGTGCGCACGGGCAAGCCCTGTTCCTTTAAGTGCAGGAAAATACGCGTAATTTGCGGCACATCTAACCCGATAGACAACAAGCGGTCTACTTGGCGAAACACCTCGCCGACCGTACCGGTAAGCGCCGTGTGCCCGTGGTCCATGACAATGACTTTGGAGGCAAACGCAGCAACATCGTCCATACTGTGCGAAACGATAATCACGGTTTTGCCCGTCGTCAGGCGGTAATTTTCAATCATATCGGAAAGGCGCGCTCTGCCGCGCGGGTCAAGCCCCGCGGTGGGCTCGTCCAAAATTAAAATTTCGGGCTCCATCGCCATCACGCCCGCAATCGCCACGCGGCGTTTTTCACCGCCCGACAAATCAAAGGGGGATTTTTCCAACCAATCCTTGTGAATGCCGACAAACTCCGCGGCGCGCAAAACCGCCTCTTTAACCTGCGCTTCGGAAAGCCCCATATTTTTCGGACCGAAGGCAATATCGCGGTACACGGTGCTTTCAAACAGTTGGTATTCGGGGTACTGAAAGCAAAGCCCGACTTTAAAGCGTGCGGCACGGGTGCGTTCTTTACTGCTGTGTATATCCTCGCCGTTTAATAGGATTTTGCCCGCAGTCGGCTTTAAAAGCCCGTTCAAATGCTGTACCAAGGTGCTTTTGCCCGAGCCCGTATGCCCGATAATGCCGACAAATTCGCCCTTTTCGACGGAAATGTTGACATCCTCCACGGCGGTAATGCGAAACGGGGTTCCCTCGCCGTAAACATAGGTTAAATTTTGCGTTTCAAGAATCGGCATTTGACTTCGCTCCGAGTAAATTGAGTATGGCATCGGAAAACTCCGAAGCCGTTAAAATATCGTCAGGCATCGGCACGCCCGCTGTTTTCAGTTCGGACGCTAGGCTCGCCGCTTTCGGCACATCGAGCCCGACTTGCTGTAACAAATCCGCCTTGCGGAACACTTCTTTCGGTGTGCCGTCCAGCAGTATTTTCGCGTTATCCATCACGACCACGCGATCCGCGGTTGCGGCTTCTTCCATAAAATGCGTGATAAACACAATCGTAATGCCGCGCTCACGGTTTAATTTGCGTATGGTTTCGAGAACTTCTTTTCTGCCCTTAGGGTCGAGCATAGCAGTCGGCTCGTCTAACACGATACATGCAGGGAGCATCGCAATCATCCCCGCGATTGCCACGCGCTGTTTTTGCCCGCCCGAGAGCTTGTGCGGCTCGTGGTGACGGTACTCGTACATACCGACCGCCTGTAAAGCATCGTCTACACGGCGGCGGATTTCTGCGGGCGCAACGCCCAAATTTTCGGGGCCGAACGCGACATCCTCCTCGACAATAGAGGCGACAATTTGATTGTCGGGATTTTGGAACACCACGCCGACGGTACTGCGTATGTCATAGGAAAGTTCTTCATCGGCGGTATCCATCCCGTTGACAAGCACTTTGCCGCTTTCGGGAATTAAAATGGAATTGGAAAGTTTGGCAAGGGTGGATTTTCCCGAGCCATTGTGCCCCAAAATCGCAACGAAATCGCCTTTTTTGATATGGAGTGTTACATTGTCCACACAAAGCGGCAAGGGCTGTTCCCCCTCGCCTGCCTCGTACCGATAGCAGACATTTTGAAATTCGATGATGTTTTCCGCCATAGTGTTTTCCTTACAAAAGATTTTTCAGCGCTTCCAAATCGCGGTTGCACCGCAAGGGAGCAGAAGCCCCGTTTGCGTAACGGGCAAGCCGATTTCTTCGCTTTCGACCGTACCGCCGAACGCAGGCACGACAAGCGCGCCTAAAATATACTGCATCACCGCGGGAGAAAGCCCCGCAGTATAGGAGTTGATAAGCACCGCCAACGGATTGTCCGACAAAACTTCGCGGCACAACTCGACAAAATGATACACTTCGTTTTCGAGTTTCCAAACCTCGCCGCCGGGGCCGCGACCGTACGAAGGCGGGTCCATAATCAAAATATCATACCGATTGCCGCGGCGAATTTCGCGCTGGACAAATTTGATGCAGTCATCGACAATCCAACGGACAGGACGGTCAATCACGCCCGAAGAAAGCGCATTTTCCTTTGCCCACTGCACCATCCCCTTTGACGCGTCCACATGGACGACCTCTGCGCCCGCTTTCAGGGCGGAAACAGTCGCCGCACCCGTATAGGCAAAGAGGTTTAAGACTTTCACAGGGCGGTTTTGCTGTTTGATTAAGTCGGAAACATAATCCCAGTTGACCGCTTGTTCGGGAAACACGCCCGTGTGCTTAAAGCCCATGGTTTTGACATTCAAAGTCAAATCGCGGTAGCCGATTTCCCAACGGTCGGGAATCCGATTGCGCACTTCCCACTGCCCGCCGCCCGTGTTGGAACGGTGGTACACTGCATCCGCCTTGTTCCACAGCGGATGCGTTTTCGGCGTTTGCCAAACCACCTGCGGGTCGGGACGAATGAGGGTCACCTTGCCCCAACGCTCCAGCCGCTCGCCGCAAGAGCAGTCCAGCAGTTCATAGTCTTTCCAATCCTGTGAAAAACGCATTACACTAACCTTTCCCGTACCACTTCGGCAATGGTTTCGCCGAGTTCACGGATTTTTTGCTCGTCCTTGCCCTCTAACATGACGCGCACCAACGGCTCCGTGCCCGAAACACGCACCAGCACGCGCCCGCTGTCGCCGAGTTCTTCTTCGGCGCGGGCAATGGCATTTTTAATTTCCTTATCGCTTGTAAAGCGCACTCTGCCGTAATTCGACACGCGCACATTGATGAGCACCTGCGGGTAAATTTCCATTTCGTCCGCCAATTCTTTTAAGGTTTTGCCGGTATTTTTAAGCACCTTTAACACCTGTATTGCGGACAGTTGCCCGTCACCCGTGGTGGCGTAGTCCAAAAAGATGATATGTCCCGACTGCTCGCCGCCGATGCTATATCCGTTTTCGAGCATATTTTCGAGCACATAACGGTCACCGACCTTAGTACGCTCACAATGAATGCCGTTTTCGTCGCAGAATTTGAAAAAGCCCATATTGCTCATCACGGTGACCACAGCGGTATCTTTTTTGAGCGTGCCGTTTTTCTGCATATATTTTGCGCACAGCGCGATGGCACGGTCACCGTCCACCAAATTGCCCGTGTGGTCCACGGCAAGCATACGGTCAGCGTCGCCGTCAAAGGCAAATCCCAAGTCGCAACCGTTTTCGACAACACATTTTTGCAAAGCGCCCATATGCGTCGAGCCGCAGTCTTTGTTAATATTCACGCCGTCGGGATTGTCTGCAATCACGATACATTCCGCGCCGAGTGCCTCAAAAACAGTCTTTGCGGAAACGCTCGAGGAGCCATTGGCGCAGTCCAGCGCGATTTTTAACCCGTCGCAACGCACATCGGTGGTGGAAAGCAAATGCTTAATATAATCATCCACCGCGGTTTTTGCACGCGACACTCTGCCAACATCGCCGCCAACCATCACAGGCGGCACTTTCGCTTCGTCTAAAATAATGGATTCGATTTCGTTTTCCAACGCGTCGGGCAATTTGTAGCCCGTGGACTGAAAAATCTTAATGCCGTTGTATTCACAGGGGTTGTGCGAGGCGGAAATCATCACGCCCGCGTCATAATTATATGCTTTGACAAGGTATGCCACGGCGGGAGTCGGTACAACGCCCAAAAGCAGAACATCTGCCCCGACGGAGCAAAGCCCCGCCGTGAGCGCCGCCTCTAACATTTCCCCCGAAGCGCGGGTATCTATACCAATCATCACGCGCGGGCGGTGGTCTAAATTCTCGGTCAGCACCATGGCCGCCGCGCGCCCGATTTGCATAGCAAGTTCACAGGTAATTTCACTGTTTGCGACGCCGCGGGCGCCGTCTGTTCCGAATAATCTGCCCATAAATTCTCCTTTATACGGTTATAAATCCAACTGTTGCTGACCCGGCATGGCAATGCCAAGGTGCTTGTATGCGAGTGCGGTTGCCACTCTGCCACGCGGGGTTTTGGAAAGAAAGCCGATTTGCATTAAATACGGCTCATACACATCTTCAATCGTGACGGCTTCCTCGCCTATGGTGGCGGCGATGGTTTCCAAGCCCACAGGCCCGCCGTTGTAATTTTGAATCATTGTGGTTAACAGCAGGCGATCAATTTGGTCAAGCCCTAACTCGTCGATTTCCATTCTGCCGAGGGCGATTTTCGCCGTATCTTCGGTAATCACGCCGTTTGCCATGACCTCGGCGAAATCACGCGCACGCTTTAACAGGCGGTTTGCAATACGCGGTGTACCGCGCGAACGCGACGCAATCTCCAACGCGCCGTTTTCATCCACGGCAATACCCAAAATGCCTGCACTGCGCTTGACGATTTGCGACAATTGCTCGGGAGAATACATTTCCAAGCGTAAAATTACGCCGAAACGGTCGCGCAAAGGTGCAGTCAACTGCCCCGCGCGCGTCGTCGCGCCGACCAGCGTAAATTTCGGCAAATCCAACCGAATGGAACGCGCCGAAGGGCCTTTGCCGATGATAATATCGAGCGCGTTGTCCTCCATAGCGGGGTATAAAACCTCCTCGACACTGCGCGAAAGGCGGTGGATTTCGTCGATAAACAGCACATCGCCGTCGCTCAAATTGGTTAACAGCGCCGCCAAATCGCCGGGTTTTTCAATCGCGGGGCCCGAGGTCACGCGGATTTGCACATTCATTTCATTGGCAATAATGCCTGCGAGCGTGGTTTTCCCAAGCCCCGGAGGACCGTACAGCAACACATGGTCCAACTGCTCACCGCGCGCTTTTGCCGCTTCGATATAGATTTTCAAATTCTCTTTCGCCTTTTCCTGCCCGATATAATCGTTCAGGGTTTTCGGGCGCAGAGAAAGTTCCAAATCGCCGTCGCTCGTCTCGTTGAAATCGGGCGAAACAATGCGGTTTTCCTGTTCAAAATCCATCGGTTACACCTGCCTTGCAAGTTGTTTTAACGCTTGTTTAATCAGTTCTTCCACAGACAAAGTCCCATCTAACTTGGAAACCGCCATTGCCGCCTCACTTTGGGAATAGCCGAGCATCACAAGGGCGCTTACCGCCTCCGAGGCATTGCCGTCCGCGGCGGCGAGCCCTGCCGCTTGAATTTCGGGCGAGTCGGCGGGCAATTCCAAGCCCTTTGCCAATTTGTCCTTTAATTCCAGCACCACGCGCTGGGCAAGCTTCGGCCCGACGCCCTGTGCGCGGGTAATGGATTTGCTGTCGCCCGTAGCAAGGCACAGCGCCAATTTGTCGGGCGTTAATTCCGACAAAATCGCAAGCGCCGCTTTGGGACCTATACCTGAAACGGAAATGAGCAGTTTAAAGCATTCCAGCTCCTGCTCGGTGGCAAAACCGAACAAATCGAGCGCGTCCTCACGGACATTTAAGTAGGTATAGAGCGTGGCGGTACTGCCCTTTTCCCCGATTTTTTTTAAGGTTGAAAGCGTTGTACTGCACTGAAACGCAACGCCGCCCGTTTCCAACGCGACGGACTGCGTATCGCGGTGCACCACACGCCCGGTAATCGAATAAAACAAGATTTAAACCCCCATTTTTTTGAGTTTCCCCATCAGTGACCCGCTGGAATGCCCGTGGCAGATTGCCATGGCCAGTGCATCGGCGGTATCGTCGGGCTTTGGCACTTTGTCGAGGTTTAAAATGATGCGTGTCATTTCCTGCACCTGTTTTTTCTCGGCTCTGCCGTAGCCGACTACGCTTTGTTTGACCTGCAAGGGCGTATACTCAAAAATTTCAAGTCCGTGCTGTTGGGCGGCAAGCATCGTCACACCGCGCGCTTGGGCGACATCAATCACTGTTTTGGCGTTGGTGTTGTAAAACAGTTTTTCAATCGCCATCGCGTCGGGTTTGTATCGCTCCATCAGCGCGCAAAGGTCATCGTAAATGATTTGGAGTCGCCGATTAAACGGCGTGCCTGCGTCAGTGGTAATCGCACCGTAATCCACCACGGAAAAGCGGTTGTTGCGGTAATCGAGCACCCCGTAACCGACAATCGCATACCCCGGGTCAATGCCTAAAATCATCATAGTTTTTTCCCTTATTATAGTATAAAACAATATTAGAAGAATTTTACCACAAACGGGGAGAAATAGCAAGTAAACAGAGTGTGAATTCTCAAAAAATCGGATTGCGCAAAAATCCGGTGAAACTTGACAAATTACGGGAAATGGCTTATTTTATGACAGTAGATTCTCAAACTATACAACAAAGGATTTGACTGTATTTGGAGAAAAAATGCATACACTGCGGCGCACCGTTGCCGCAGGAAGCCGATTTTTGCTTAAAATGCTTTTCACCGCAAACAAAACCCATCGCAGTAAACGACCCAGCACCGAAAAAGACACATATGCATCGCATCCAAAAAGGTAAAGCCGTTGTGAAAGCGTTCTTATTTTTGCGCGCAAAGCGGACACGCATACTTGCCTGTACGGCGATGCTTTTTGTAACCTGCGGCATATGTTTTTTGGCTGTGCAAACCGCAAACCGCAACGCCGCGCCCACCGTCTTGCAAACCACGCAAGTCCCCGTCACACAAGAAAACGGGGAATTTGTTACCGACGCGGCAGGTGAAATTGTCACCGAAACCGTTGAAATCACCACCGAGGCACAGGGATTTTTTGAAAAACTCTTTCACCCAAGCGAAAGCACGGAAGAAGGCACTTCGGAAGCCGGCGGTTTTTGGGACAGGTTGTTCGGAAATCCCGACGAAACCGACCCGCAAGGCGACAGCACTGCCGGCACGGACGTTTCCGCCGACGATGGGGATACAACCGACGAAACGGAAAGCGCCCCGACTGCACCGAACACCCCGACCGAAGCACCGACCGAATCGCAACCCGAAGAGCCGATTGTTGCGCCACCCGCCGACAGTGCCGAATGGGAATGGACGGAACTAAACGGCGCGGTAAAGCTCACCAAATACACAGGCAACGACAGTATTATCACCGTTCCCGCCTATATTGACGGCAAGCATGTTTCGTATCTTGGGGAAAATCTGTTTGCAAACAACAGCAAAATTCAGAAAATACAGTTTGAGGGGACGTCGGACGACTCCGGTATGCTCTATTTGCCGTATAACACAGCCGTCTTTTCCGATTTGCCGAATTTAACTTCGATTACCTTGCCGTATGCAACCCGGGCATATATGGTGAACGCGGCAGGCGAAAAAGTCTACTACTATTCCTTTCACAAATTGATTACCGGTTGTCCGAAATTGAGCAGTGTCTCCTTTACCGAACGGCAAAATCCGAACCTGTCCTACAACGGCCGTATGTTTACCAACGGCGGTGCGGTCTATGAGGATATTTCCAATACGCTTGTATATTATCCGCCCGGCAGAACAGACAAGCAGTGTACCATAGCATCATACGCACGCTCCATTGCCGGCTATGCTTTTCAAGACAATCCGTATTTGGAAAGCGTCGTCTTTCCTAAAAAATTTTCCAGCGTCAGCGCAACACGCGTAAACTTTTTGGGTTGCACAAATTTGTCCTCTTTTTCCGTTGCGGACGGTAACACGGAATATTATGCAAAAGACGGCGTTTTGTACTGCAAGAGAGCATCCATTATCTCGAACGGCGTGGAATATTATGATGTATTTTGGTATCCGCCCGGCAAAAAGGATTCTGTGTTCGTCACACCGGCAGATACACACTTGGTGTTCTCGGGGATTGCATTTTGCGGCAACCCGTATTTGACCACCCTGCAATTCTCCGAATCATGCCGAGTGGATAAAACCATTGTCACCAGTGAAGCGGCACCGCCTTCGTTACGCTGCATACGCATCAAAAATGACGGTTCTATTGCAGACATTCGGGATTTAAACGATATTCAAGCCAAATGCACCATTGAATATTATGCATAACACAGAAAAGCAACCGTGCTCGTTTCGCACGGTTGCTTTGTTATTTCGTATCCTTTTTGCCGTTTCTGCCCTCGCGTTCACGAATGATGAAGCGCGTGGGCGTGCCCTCAAGCCCGAAGACTTCGCGGATTTGGTTGTCAATATAGCGCTGATAACTGTAATGGAATAAATCCTTGCTGTTGACAAAGCAAACGAATGTCGGCGGGCGGGTAGACGCCTGCGTCATATAATAGATTTTTAAGCGTCTGCCCTTGTCGGTGGGGGGCTGAACGCGGGTAGTCGCATCTGCCAGCACCTCGTTGAGTTTCCCTGTCGAAATACGCATGGCATTTTGTTCGTTGACAAATTTAATCAGTTCAAATAGGCGGTCAAGTCGCTGCCCTGTTTTAGCGGAAATGAAAATAATCGGCGCGTAACTCATAAACGAAAAATCGTTCATCAGTTTTTTACGCTCTTTATCCATCGTTTTGCCGTCTTTGTTAACCGCATCCCATTTGTTGACCGCGATAATGCACGCCTTGCCGAGGTCGTGCGCAATGCCAGCGACCTTGGAGTCCTGCTCGGTAAAGCCTTCTGTGCCGTCAATCATAATCACGCACACATCGGCGCGCTCGACTGCCATTCTTGCGCGAATGACAGAATATTTTTCGATTTGGTCTTCGACCTTGCTTTTACGGCGAAGCCCTGCGGTGTCGATAAACACGAAATTGCCGAACTGATTTTCGACGATTGTATCGGTTGCGTCACGCGTGGTGCCCGCAATGTCGGAGACAATCGCGCGGTTTTCGCCCGAAATGGCGTTAATCAGCGAGGATTTGCCGACATTCGGTTTACCGATAACCGCCACGCGGACGGTTTCGCCGTCCAATTCGTCCTCGGTCTGTTCGGGCAGATATTTTAAGACTTCATCTAAAAGGTCGCCCGTGCCGTGCCCATGCACGGAGGAAACCGCCACAGGGTCGCCGAGGCCGAGATTGTAAAACTCGTAAAATTCGGGCGGGATTTCGCCGACGGTATCGCATTTATTGACGCAAAGCACAATCGGTTTGCCGCTTTTTTGGAGCATCGCCGCGACCTCTTGGTCGGTGGCGACCACACCCGAACGCAAATCCGTGACTAAAATAATCACATCGGCGCTGTCAATCGCCAATTCCGCCTGACGGCGCATCTGCGACAGGATAACATCGTCGGAATACGGCTCAATGCCGCCCGTATCCACAAGCAACATATTGTACCCGAGCCACTCGCAGTCTCCGTAAATACGGTCGCGCGTAACGCCCGGAGTATCGTCGACAATCGAAAGCCTTTTGCCGACCAATTTGTTAAACAAAGTGCTTTTGCCGACATTCGGTCTGCCGACAATCGCCACAACGGGTTTTGCCATTTTTACACCCCCAAAAGGTTGGAAAGCAGTTCTTCCCCGACATTGCCTGTCGGAATGACGGACACGCCGAGCGCTTTTTCTGCTTCTTTCAAGGTAATATCGTCTAAAAATTTATTGTTTTCGGTTGAATGGGAAGTATAGTCAATCGTCATCACCAGCGGAATGAGCAACGCCTCGCCTAAATCGCGGTTTTGCAGTTGTTCGAGCAAATCTTGCCCCGTTAAAAGCCCCGCGACGGTGATTTCTTCACCGAAAAAGTGATTGATGATTTTGACAACCTCGATTTTACAGCCGATTTTTTGCTCTGCCGCGGCGCAAAGTTCACAAAGTAGCGGATACGCCGCCGCGCCTGTTGCCAAAGTCAGTTGTTTGTATTTGGATGTTTGCGTACAAGTGCTCAAAGCTTCGTAAAATTCTTCTTTTAACGAAGTCCAAAGCCCCACGCCGTTATCAATTTGCGGGTAGCCGTCATAATAGTCGCCGCTTGGCAAAGGGCGCTCGGCTTTTAAGAAAAATTCGTCCGCCGGGTAGCAAAGGCGCACACCGTGTTGTGCCTTGAATGCTGTGGAGAAGGCTTCGAGAATGTCGATAACCTCCCCCGCGGTTTCTTTCGTATACGGCGTCAAAGGGAAAAGCCCTTCGCGGAATTTCGTCAAACCCACAGGCACAGCGGCAATGCTTTGCACCGCGGGGTACAGTTTTGCGAGTTCCTGCAAACTGTATTCCAGTTCTTTTCCGTCGTTGACACCGGGGCAAAGCACCAGTTGGGTATTCATACCTATGCCTGCGTCATAAAAGCGTTGCAATATAGAAAGCGCCTCTCCCGCGTGCTTATTTTTCATCATTTCCACACGCAGCTGCGGGTTCATGGTGTGCACGGAAATGTTGACGGGGCTGATATGCATTTGGATAATGCGCTCGATTTCGTGCTCGGAAATATTGGTTAGGGTAATATAATTCCCGAACAGGAACGAAAGACGCGAGTCGTCGTCTTTAAAATACAGACTTTCACGCATTCCCGCGGGCAATTGGTCAATAAAGCAGAAAATGCATTTATTTTTGCAATGCTGCTGTTTGTCCATTAAATAGGTGGCAAACTGCAAGCCTGTATCCGCTGTTTTAAACTGCACGGTTTTTCGCTTGGCGCCGCATTGAAACTCCGCGGTGACGGGCGCAAAACTCAAACGAAAATCGTAGTCCAGCACATCTTCAATTTCGTACCCGTCCACGGTTAAGAGACTGTCCCCTGCACGCACGCCCGCAAACCAACTGCGGGAAAACCGTTTCACAGACTGTATTTCAACCGGCATAGGTTACCGCCTTTCCGCACGAGAAAAAGGCGGGGAAGTAAAAACCTTCTCCACCTTTCCGACGTACAAAATCAATTTGCAAAGCTTAGGCTTCTTCTTTCACAACGACCTGTCTGCCGTTGTAGTAGCCGCATACTGCGCAAACTCTGTGCGGTCTTTTGTACTCGCCGCAGTTCGGGCATTTTTGAAGCTCGGGAGCGGACATTTTCCAGACGTTGGAGCGTCTCTTATCTCTTCTTGCTTTGGAAACTCTTCTCTTCGGTACTGCCATTTTCTTTGCTCTCCTTATGTTAAATTACGGTTCTTCGTCGTCAAGCAGCGACTGCAACACCGCAAGGCGCGGGTCAACAGGCGGCTTACAGGAACAGGTTGTTACATTTAAATCCGCCCCGCACATCGGGCAAAGCCCTTTACAATCGGGCTTACACAGCTCCTTCGTCGGAATATGCAGCAAAATGTCCTCTCGCAGAAGTTCATCTAAATCGAAGTGCATATCCTCGACCAAAATGAAATCGTCATTGTCCTCATCATTGAGGGTGGAGACGAGCGTGTGCACAAATTGCTTTTGCACAGTACGGGTAAGCGGTTTTAAGCAACGGTCACAAACGGTTTGGTATTCCAAAACCGTATCGGCAGTTAAGGTAACTACCCCCGCGCGGTTTTCAACAACCCCTTTCGCCTTTGCAGGCTCGCGGATTTCACAATCCTCCAAAACGAACGAATACTCGAACATTTTTTTGGAACCGATGTTGTTAAAAACAGGCTCTAATTCAATAAACATAACATACCTCTAAACTAACGCAAAGAATATTATAATGGGTCAATACGGTTTTGTCAACAAAAACTTTTCAGGGGTGCGTGTTTTTTCGAAATTATTCGCCTTCTGCGCTTTCTGTTACGGTGCTCACCGTTTTTATCGCGCCGGGCAGGGTTTGGTACGCGTCCAGCACCGCTTGCTTTGCCGCACTGTCGGGGGCATACACCGCGTTGCCGACGGCAATATAATCGTCCGTAAACACCGCGTAAAAGCCGCGCCCGACCACCGTGACATCGCCCGCCGCGTGCGTATGGGTATCCGGGTCATACGCAGACGGTGTGAACTGCATACCCCGAATTTGTGCAATCAAAGCGTCCGCCGCCGCGGTGTCCTCCACGGTCTTATAGCGTTCCCCGACCGCAACCGTCAACGATTCCAAATCAGAGGCTGTCTGCGGTTCGACAGATACGGTTTCCACATCGACCGAAGCGTCCCCTGACAGGAGATATTGTTTATCGAACGCCAGCAAATATACGCGGTACACAAAGGTTGCCGGCGCGCCGCTTTCGAGCGTCGCGTGAATTTGAAACGCATTGTTGACCGCGTCCAGCGATTGCAGTTGTAAAACCGCTTCGGTCGAATGATACCGTTTGACGAACAGCAGGACGTTTTCTTTAAAAAAGTCCGATGTATATGACTCGGTCAAAGACAAAAAGGACTGCGTTTCCCCATCGGCAACCGCGAAAACATCAAACGCCTGCGCAAGCGTATCGACACCTTTTTCCAATTCGCTTGTCGAAGTAAAAACGTAATATTCGTTTTGAAAGGTTTGCTCGGCTTCTGCAAGGGGGACAAGCGCCGTGGTTTTGCTTGTAAACGGGATATCGTAAAATGCCTTGTCCGCGCCCTTTACTTCACAGCCGACAAACGGCACAAACAGACAGAGGCACAAAACGATACAGAGAATACGCTTCATACGCTTTCTTCCTCTCATAAAAAGAAAGCCGCTGTGACATCACAACGGCTTTGTGAGAATGGCAATCAGTTGATTTTTTCGCAATACGCAAACATTCTCTCGGGCAAATTCTCGAGGTCGGTCGAAACCGTGAATGTAAATGCGGTATCGGTCATCTTCCCAAGCTCGTCAACCTTTTTGAGGAAGTCGGCAAGCGCCTCATAATCTCTGCCGCCGATGCGGAAAGTCGCATCCACAAAAATATCGGTAATATCGTGGTCACCGGCGCAAAGCCCGCTTAAAAAGCCGTAAAACGCATCAAAGCCGGAAACCGAAAAGCTATCGGTCGCCACCAAGCGTGCGCGGTAGCTTACATCATATGTCAGCTTAGTTTCCTTTTCCACGCAAATGACATTGCCGTTGGATTTTTCGATTGCCGCGTTAACCTTGTCAACCAGCAGTTTTGTTTTGCCCGAGCCTTTGTGGCCGATAATAAGAGATACCATCGTAGTCTCCTCCTGAATATGTATTATAACCGCCCCTGCGGGATAAAACGAAAGGGATTACAGACCGAGTCTTTGTTCAAGTGCCTTGGTCATTTCTTCATAGCCGGGCTTACCCAACAGCGCAAACATATTGCGTTTGTAGCTTTCCACACCCGGTTGGTTAAAGGGATTGACACCCAAGGTATAGCCCGAAACCGCGCAAGCCGTTTCCAAGAAATACACAAGATAGCCGAAGTTGTAAGCGTCCATTTCGGGGACTTCCAGCACCACATTCGGCACGCCGCCGTCCACATGGGCGAGCACCGTACCCTCAAACGCTTTGCGGTTGACATATGCCATGGTTTTGCCCGCCAAGAAATTCAACCCGTCGGCGTTCTTTTCATCCGTACCGATGGTGACTTCGGTTTTGGGCTTGTCAAAAACAACGGCGGTTTCAAACAGAACGCGCTCGCCCTCTTGAATATACTGCCCCATCGAATGTAAATCGGTGGAGAACACCGCGCTTGCGGGGAACAAGCCCTTGCCGCATTTGCCCTCGGACTCGCCGAACAGCTGTTTGAACCATTCGTTCATCATCGTGTAATCGGGTTCATAGGCAACCATCATTTCGACTGTCTTGCCTTTGCGGTACAAAATATTGCGGATAGCCGCATATTTACAGCAATCGTTTTCAGTCAAATCATCTTTGGAATAATCGGCTCTCGCATCCGCCGCGCCCTGCATCATCGCGGCAATGTCAATGCCTGCCGCGGCAATCGGCAACAAACCGACTGCGGTCAGCACAGAATATCTGCCGCCGACATCGTCCGGCACAACAAAGGTTTCATAGCCTTCCTCATCGGAAAGTTCTTTTAAAGTCCCTTTTGCACGGTCGGTGGTGACATAAATCCGCTTTGCGGCTTCCTCTTTGCCGTATTTCTTTTCCAACAATTCGCGGAAAATACGGAACGAAACCGCCGGCTCCGTGGTTGTGCCCGATTTGGAAATCACATTCACCGAAAAGTCCTTGCCTTCGCAAAGCGCCACAATTTCATTGAGCGCCGCGGAGCTTATAGAGTTCCCGCTGAAAAAGATTTGCGGGGTGTCCTTGCAAAGCAAATTGTAGTTTTGAGATTTGCAGAATTCGATTGCCGCACGCGCGCCGAGATAACTGCCGCCGATACCGATGACAACCAATACCTCGGAATCCTTGCGGATTTTCGCCGCCGCTTTTTCGATGCGTGCAAATTCTTCTTTATCGTAATCCACCGGCAAATCGACCCAGCCGAGGAAATCACTGCCCTCGCCCGTTTTGGAAATCAACTTTTGATGCGCCGCTTTGACTTCGTCTGCAATGGCGGCATAGTCGCTGTCGGAAATAAAACCATTCAAATACTTGGTGTTCAGTCTAAGTGCCATTTGTAAAAATTTACCCCTTTGGTTTTGCCGCACCGCGCGGCTTCATTTAACATCTTTTCTATGTTGCATTTATTCTACCTTAAATCCCGCCGCTTTTCAATACGAAATTGTGAATTTTTTTGAAAAATATCTGTTAAAATTTGCAATCCGTTGCATTATTGGCACAAAATGCACAAAATACGGCGAAACGCCTCGGCAAATGTCAACCGTTCCACAGCGGTTTCATTGGTCAAATCGTAGGTGCAGACCGTTTCGCCCGCCGACTTAAAAATGACGCGCCCAAGCAACTGCCCCGCTTCGACGGGCGCTTCGACCGAGGCGGCAAGGTCGATTTCCTGCGTCACGGCGGATTTCTTGCCTTTTTCCAACACAACTTTTTTCGTTTCGGGAATTTGCGGCTGAATACAATCGGTCATTCCGTGCAAAACCGAGACGGCGGGGATTTGCGTACTGTCCACCGTCAACTCCACGCTTTCGTAATTTGCAAAGCCCCAATCGAGCATCGCCCTTGCGCTGTTAAAGCGCGCGTCACTTGTTTCACTCCCCAATACCACAGCAATCAAATGCAAGCCGTCGCGTTCGGCGCTTGCCGCCACACAGCACCCTGCTTTTGATGTTGTGCCGGTTTTTAAGCCCGTAGCGCCTTCATAAAACCGCACCAACTTGTTGGTGTTGGTCAGCTCCGTTTTGCCGTCGCGCAAGCTGTCCATCCAAATGGTGGTATATTGCACAATGCGCTGGTGCTTTAACAGTTCGCGGGACATCAACGCAATATCGTACGCGCTGGTTTTGTGGTTTTCCGCGGTATCGTCGAGCCCCGTACAGTTCTCAAAGGTTGTATCGTGCATACCGAGTTCTTGGGCACGCTCGTTCATCATTTTCACAAATGCCGTACTGCTCCCTGCCACATATTCTGCCAGCGCTTCACAGGCGTCATTGGCGCTTGCCACCGCGGCGGCTTTTAACAGTTCATCTACCGTCATTTGCTCGCCCTCTTCAAGCCATATCTGTGAGCCACCCTTTTCGCACGCCTCGCGGCTGGCGGTCACGGTATCATTCAACGAAATTCTCCCCTCGTCAATCGCCTCTACCACCAACAAAAGCGTCATAATTTTGGTGACGGAAGCGGGGTACAGTTTGTCGTGCGCGTTTTGCGCCATAAAGACTTTTCCGCTGTCGGCATCGACCAAAATCGCCGCTTTTGCCGAGATTTCCACCTGCATCGGCGGCAGTTCCTCGGCGGCGGCGCACGGCAAAACGCACAACACAAGTAATAACACGCTTAAAAAAAACGATAGTATTTTTTTCATAAAAATTACCCCTTTCCTAAGGCGAGAAGCGTCGAACACAATATGCCGAAAACCGGATATTGCGGCGGCTTTTCACTTTTTCACCGTTGTCGGGCGTCAGCCCGACTGCCGCTTCAAAAGCAAAAATCCGTCCGCACTCTCGTTGTTTTCGGTGCAGAGCAGTTTAAAACGAGTAGATTTTCGTATGAACAAGGCATAAAATCGATGCCATACTGCCGTATGGCGAGATTTTTAACGCAGTTCAAACGGAAATATACCGTTTTAAACCATATCGGGTTCGGCTCTTCTCGCCTTACTCTTTCTATATGCAGTCAGGGATTGTAAAAATGAATTTTTATGGTACAATAGAAAAAGAATGCACTCGGAGGCACATTATGTTGGATTTTGAAACGGCAAAGGCACGCGCCGAAAGTTTACGCCAAGAACTGAACCACCACATTTACCGCTATTATGTGGAAAATGAAAACGATATTTCGGATTATGAATACGATATGCTGATGCGCGAATTGCAGGGGATTGAAGAAGATTACCCCGAACTGCTTACGGCAGACTCCCCTACCCACCGCGTCGGAGGCGAGGCGGACAATGCTTTTTCGCCGGTGGCACACCCCGTGAAAATGGAGAGCTTGCAGGACGCATTTTCCGAAGGGGAAATCCGTGATTTTGATGCGCGCGTCAAAGGCGGCATCGGCGCGGTGCAATATGTTGTCGAGCCGAAAATTGACGGGCTTTCGGTTTCTTTGGAATATGAAAACGGCGTATTTACCCGCGGCAGTACGCGCGGCGACGGTGTAACGGGCGAGGATATTACCGCCAATTTGCGCACCGTACGCAGTATTCCGTTGCACATCAACACCGATTTGCCGTTTTTGGAGGTGCGCGGTGAGGTCTATATGCCCCGTGATACCTTTTTAGAAATTGTAAAAGAACAGGAATTAAACGAGGAAAAGCCGTTTAAAAATCCGCGCAATGCGGCGGCAGGCTCTTTGCGACAGAAAAATCCGAAAATCACCGCCAAACGGAAGTTGGATATTTTCGTATTCAACATTCAGCGTATTGAGGGAAAAACCTTGCACGGACACAAGGAATCCTTGGATTATTTAAAAACGCTCGGCTTTAAAACCATTCCGTTTTACACGCCGTGCAACAATATTGACGAAGCCCTCGCGGAAATTCGCCGCATCGGCGACATTCGCTATACCCTCTCCTTTGATATTGACGGCGCGGTGATTAAGGTGGACGATTTTGCCGCGCGCGAAACCTTAGGCAGTACAGCAAAATACCCGAAGTGGGCCATCGCCTTTAAATACCCGCCCGAAGAGAAAGAAACCACGCTGTTGGACATTGAAATCAATGTCGGGCGCACGGGCGTGCTCACCCCGACCGCGGTTTTCGAGCCCGTTTTGCTTGCGGGTACAACTGTCAGTCGCGCGACGCTCCACAACGAGGATTTTATTCGGGAAAAGAACATTTCTATCGGTGACGCAGTGGTTATTCGCAAAGCAGGCGATATTATTCCTGAGGTGTTGTCTGTAAGCAAGCATCAGGACGGTGCACCGCTTTACGAAATGCCGAGAATCTGTCCGTCTTGCGGCGCGCCCGTCGTACGCGAACAAGACGAGGCGGCAATCCGCTGTACCAACCCCGACTGCCCCGCACAGCTTTTGCGGATGCTCATTCATTTTTGCAGTCGAGACGCAATGGATATTGAAGGCTTAGGGGAAGCGGTTTTAGAGGTATTGGTAGAAAAAGGCATGCTCCGAAATGCCGCGGACATTTACAATTTGGACTACGAAAAAATCGCCGCACTGGACAGAATGGGAGAAAAGAGCGCCGAAAATCTGCGAAACGCGGTAGAAAAATCCAAAGAAAACGATTTGGGCAAATTGGTGTTTGCGCTCGGCATTCGCCACATCGGGCAAAAGGCGGCGGCGCTTCTCGCAGAGCATTTTTTGACCATGGACGCGCTGAAAACCGCCCCGCGTGAGGATATTCTTGCGATTGACGGGTTCGGCGAAGTGATGGCGGACAGCGTTGTGCAGTTTTTCGCGTTGGCGCAATCCCGCGAATTGATTGACGCACTTGCCGCGGCAGGCGTGAATATGCGCTCGAAAAAGGAAATCATAGACAACCGTTTTGAGGGCAAGACCTTTGTGCTGACGGGCACACTTCCCACTATGACGCGCAGTGAAGCGAGCAAAATCATTGAAAGTTTCAAGGGAAAAACCGCTTCGTCCGTTTCCAAAAAGACGGATTTTGTGCTCGCAGGCGAGGACGCAGGCAGTAAGCTCACCAAAGCACAGCAGTTAGGCGTAACCATCATTTCGGAAGCGGAATTTCAGGAAATGATAAAATAAAAAATATTGTAAAATGCAAACCACGGAGGAAAGCCGAAAACTGCTTTTCTCCGTGGTTATTTTTCATCATTGAAATTTGGATTTGTACGCGTAGTGGCGGGCTTCCACGCCCGCATAAAATTACATCAGAATCCACGGGCGGCCGGGTCGACCACCCCTACAACGGGGCGCCGAGTCGACGCCCCCTACGCTCGTATTGCATTTTGCCTATTCCGTTAATCCCCCTACAAATCCCAATTTGCATTTGCAAACGCCGAAATATCGCGGCAAAGGGCATCAGGGCTGTGCCGTGGCGGACAGGACGCCGTTTTCGGTAAGGGCGGGCAAAACGCGCTCAGCGGCATACAGATAATAGGTATAGTCTTTTCCTTCAAAATACAGTGTTGCCGTATCAACACAGATATAGTTTTCATTTTGCAACGGCTTACTGCGCGTAACCACAAAATCGGTCTTTTGGCGGTACACCGACATACTTTGCTCCATATACATCTCTGACAGCGGGATATTCAACCGACAGAAATAGCGGTTGTCGGGCACAATGCCCGTGGTTGTGTAAAAGCCGCCGTCCAAAAAGCCGTAGTTTAACAAGGTGGGATTTTCTATGCTGTTGATGATTCTTGCAAACCGATACTGCGGCAAATCGTCTTTGGAATATTGCATCAAATATACATTGTCGCTCGTGCAGAAAGCAAGCAAACCCGCACAGCACAGCGATATGACCGCCACAGAGACGGTAAGCCACCACTTCGTCGGCTTTGCAAACACGCGGTCGGCACATTTGCCGAGCGCCGCCGCGGCAAACACGGAAAATACGGCAAAAACAAGGCTGTAATACGGATAAGCCACATCGCCCGAATAGACAAACAGCACCGTAAACAGCGCGCACAGCAGTAAATGGGCGCGTCTGCCCTTTTCGGCAGTTGCGGTATACCAAAGCACCGCCGCAAATCCCGGCACGGCAAACAGCACATTTTTCGACACATTGCGCCCAATACGCGAAAACAACCGTTTCATAAACGCCGCCGCGGTGAAAGCCTCGTCGCCGCGGTCGGCATATACAAACAAATTGTTGTAGAAATAGGCTTCCCAAAGGGCACGAAACGCGCCGACAGAGCCGAAATATACAAGCACGGGTATGGTCGGAAGCAACACGCCCGTCAAAATGCAAAGCAAGGATTTTAAAAGCGCTTTGACGCCGTCTTGCCGCAGGGTTTTCCAAAGCGGCACGAGCGCAAGCCCCACAAAAAAGCCGACCAAATTGAATTTCATCCAAAAGACCAAACCGCCGAGCACGCCCAACAAAAGCCACTCGCGCAAAGAGACGGTGCGCTTTTCGCAAAACGCGCGTTCGGTAATATACAGCCCCGCTGAGAACAGCGGCAGGCAAA
>JBJEPU010000168.1:0-6994 GCA_051881395.1 Candidatus Fimenecus sp. | reverse complement strand
CTACGCTCGTATTGCATTTTGTGTGTAGGGAACGGTCTTGACCGTTCCGAAATTCCCCTACAAATCCAAATTTACTTCCTACCCCCCTTGACAAAAATCGGTCTTTGCTGTACGATTGCTCTGCCTGAAAATCTTTTCTATTCGGGTGGTCGGTTCGAAACCATCCCGACCGGTGCTGTCAAACGGCACCAAACAAAACTAAGGAGAAATTGAATATGCAAAGAAAACAAACCATGTTCCTCGTGCAGGGCGCGGTCATTGCGGCGCTGTATGCCGCGCTGACCTATGCGGCAGGGCTTTTGAACCTTGCCTACGGCAGTGTGCAGTTTCGGTTTTCCGAAGCGCTCACGGTGCTGGCGGTCTTTACGCCGGCGGCAATCCCCGGGCTTACCATCGGATGCTTTCTCGGCAACCTCGGCAGTCCGTACGGCATGATTGACATTGTCTGCGGCACACTTGCCACCTTGCTTGCGGCGGGGTGCTCGTATTTGACGCGCAAAATCCGGTTTAAAAATCTGCCGATTTTGTCACTGTTTTTCCCCGTGCTGTTTAACGCACTGATTGTCGGTGCGGAAATCGCCGCGTTTTTGCCCGAGGGCTTTACGATGACGGGCTACCTAATCAATGCCCTTTGGGTGGGCTTAGGAGAACTTGTTGTTTGCTATGTCGGGGGGATTCCGCTGTTTTTGGCGGTGGAGAAAACGCCGCTTGCAAAGAAAATGCAATTTGTAAAAACAAAATAATCGGTTGAAAAGTACCGTCCTTTTATGCTACAATGGCAAAAAGGACGGCTTTTTTATGCGGCTGTTTATGGGCGGTGATTGGATGGCAAAAATACTTGTTGCTGATGACGAACAACTGATTCGGCAGTTGGTGTGCGACTTTTTGGAAAACGCGGGGCACGAAACGCTCGCGGCGGCAGACGGCGACGCGGCGCTCAAACTGTTCCGTGAAAATCCCGACACGGCGTTGCTCATCTTGGATATTATGATGCCGGAGCTTGACGGCTGGGCGGTCACGCGAGAAATTCGCAAGCAGTCCGATGTGCCGATTATTCTGTTGTCGGCGCGCGGGCAGGAATTTGACCAGCTGACGGGCTTTGAAGCGGGCGCAGACGAATATGTTACAAAGCCGTTCAGCCCCGTGGTGCTTGTCAAACGGGCAGAAGCGCTTTTGCGCCGCCGCTGTGCCGCCGCACCGAGCGCGGCGGACTATTGGGGCTTAACGGTGGACGCCGTTGCCCACGAGGTCAAAATCGACGGCGAGCCGGTTTTGCTGACCTTAAAGGAATATAACATTTTAATCAAACTGCTTTCCAATGTCGGGCGGGTATATAACCGCGAGCAGTTGCTGGACGACATTTGGGGCTTTGACTATTTCGGCGACACGCGCACGGTGGATTCCCATGTGGCGCGGTTGCGTACGAAGCTCGGCGCGTGGGGCACAGCGCATTTGAAGACTGTGTACGGCGTCGGCTACAAAATTCAGGAGAGCGACCATGCGTAAGAAACAAGAAAAACGCTTTGTCAGCATTCGCGTGCGGCTGTTTTTGCAAATCGGTGCGATTTTTTTGCTTGCCGTGTTGGTGCTGTTGGGGCTCAACCGATGGTATCTGCCCGCAGTGTATGCGTATAACACGCGCCAAAATATGCAAAAGGTCGCCGAAGCGATTGACGCGCTGGACATGACCGCCGCAGACCTGCCCGCGCACCTTACGGCGTTGGAAAAAAGCAACGGGTTAAGCATTGACCTGTATTCGGAAAAAGGGGAAACACTGTATCACGGCAAGGAACAGATTTTTGCGGGCGGCGGCAAGGTCACGATGAAAGACCGCCGCGAATTTGCAGACGGCTCCTACTTTGAAACACAGGTATTTGAACGGCAAAATGCGCAGTATATCGTCTATGTACGGCAACTCTCCTTCGGCGGCACGGTGGAAATGTACAGCCGCAAAAGTACGATTGACGACAACGCCAACGCCGCGATTGCCGTAACCACAGGCACAGGCATTGCCGCGCTGGTTTTGGCGCTGTTTGCCGTATATTTTTACTCCAAGCGCTTTACAAAACCGCTGATTGAAATGCGCAATGTGACCAAAAACATTGCCGAAACGGACTTTTCCCACAAATGCACCGCCGAAACGCGTGACGAAATCGGCGACCTTGCCGGCAGTATCAACCAACTTTCATCGTCTCTGGAAGCGACGCTTGCCGATTTAAGCGAGAAAAACCGCAAACTGCAAAGCGATATTGAACACGAACAGCGCGTGGACAAAATGCGCAAGGACTTTATTTCCAATGTTTCGCACGAGCTGAAAACGCCGATTTCGATTGTGCAGGGCTACGCCGAGGGCGCAAAGCTACTCTGCGAAAGCGGCAACAACATAAAAGCGGAGGAATACTGCGATATTATCGTCTCCGAAGCGGAAAAGATGAATGCGTTGGTGCTCCAACTTTTGGAATTGTCGCAATATGAGTCGGGCAGTATGCAAATTCGGCGGGAAGCATTCGATTTCGCCACGCTTTGTGCGGATTACGCCCGCGCAAATACACTGAAATTCGCGGAAAAGGGTATTTCGTTTGAAGCAAATGTGCCGCACCCCTGTATGTGCTTTGCCGACCGCGTAAAAATCCAAATGGTGTTAAACAATTATCTTTCCAACGCGGTTTCGCACGCCGCCGGCGAAAAGAAAATCACCCTGCAAGCCGAGAAGAACGGGGAATTTTGGCGCATAACCGTGTTAAACACGGGCGAACCGATTGCAGACGAGGACATCGGAAAAATTTGGGACAGCTTTTACCGCGCCGACAAATCTCATTCCCGCAAAGAAGGGCGGTTCGGCTTGGGGTTGTCTATCGTCAGCGAAATTCAAAAATTACACAAAGCCGCCTACGGCGTCGAAAACCGCGACGGCGGTGTGGCGTTTTGGTTTGATGTGCTTTGTGCACAGTAGCGCCGCCGCTTTCCTTCCTATAAACAAATGCCAAAAAACGCCCCGATGCAGTCGCATCGGGGCTCAATTTGTTTTGTAAGCATTACGCGGTCTGCCCGTCGTCCTCCTCGTCCTTTTTGTGTCTGCGCACAAAGAGGAACAGCAACAGGAAGAAGGCAAAGCCGAACAGTACGGCAGCTTCTACGGGATTTTCACGAATGAACGCGCCCGTTTTGATAATGACGGGATTGTCTTTGATGATTTCGCCGATGTCCGCGGGGGGATTTTCCGGCGGTTGCGCGGGTGCGCCCGGCACAATCGTTACAGAGCCGTCCGCATTGACGATAAAATCCAAATATGCAAGCTCTGTGCCCTCGGGCACCACAACAACCTGTGTGCCGTCTCCCAAAGTTTCCACGGTGGTTTGCGTCGCGTCCGCGCGCACTTCAATCACAAAGGTTTCCCATCCGACGACCTCGCCGTCACGGGTTTGGATTTCGACACGGTGCCGCCCGTCCTTTATCACGGGGATTGCATACTGCCCGTCGCCGTCGGCGGTCGCTTCGAGTTCGCCGAAATCAAAACACAGTTTTGCTTCGGGCAAGGGGGTGTCTTTGTCGCCGCTGTATACGCCGCCCTGCAACGCGAAACGGTGGCAGGGGTCGTGCTCGTCGGGATGCGGTGTATCCGGGGCACAATCCGCAAACCCGAACACAATATTCAAATCCGTATAGACATTTTGAAGCGACAATTCCCCGTGTTCCAATTGGTCGGTCACATCTTCGTCATTCACGGTGACAGTTTCGATATGACAATCCGCACCGCAAATGATTTCCAAATTGACCTCGCCGTGCCGCGGGACAACAATGGTTGTGCCGCTGGGTACAACTTCATCTTCATACAGCACATAGCCGCCGTCGTTGTACGTAATGGTAATTTCATGCTGCTCCGGCACAACCGTTTTCAGTTCCATACCCTCGGCAAAAACGCCTATTTGCAATACAAAGCACAGCAATACGCAAAGAACTGCACTGCAAGCCTTCTTCATGAAATCACCTCCCTGAAATGAAAATGCGAATCATTACGCTGTTACGGGGTGGGCGCAGTATACACTACGGTGTAGGTCATTGTACCGGTATATTCACCAACAGCCGCACCGCTGAAATCAGCAATCGTCACGGTGGTAGCGCTGTCTACCGCGGCATTCGCGCCGGTGAAATCCTGCGCTGCGCCGTTTTGTACGGTGAAAGTCAAGGTATCGGAGGTACCACCACCTGTTGCGGTCATTGTGCCGCCATTATTTGCCGCCGCGCTGACGGTGATTTTTGCGCCGATTTGCAACGCGCTTGTGACGGTGTATTTCGCATCCTTCGCGGCGGTATCGCCCCAAGCGACATTGACTGCCGCAGGATAGCTCACGGAATAGGTTTCGTCAGACGCAACAAATGTGGTAATCACATCAATACTTCCGGATTGCGCGGTATCTTTTGTAATGGGATTCGGGTCTGCCGCAAATGCCGGCACGCAAAGCGCGAACAGCATTGTGAGCGCCATTACGACTGCTAAAATCTTTTTCATGGTTCGTTCTCCTTATCGAAACTATCGGATTACAGCACTTGTTACGGTGCGGCGTTTACGGTAACGGCAAAGGTTACGGTATCGGTGTATTCATTGATTGCCGCCGCGTCCCAAGCGGACTGTGCAACATTGACCTTGACGGCTTTCACAAAATCGTCTGCCGCGACAACTGCCGCCCCGGTCGTGACGTTGACATCGCCCGCCAAGGTATATGCCAAGGTTTCACTTGCCGCAGAGGTCATAACGGTATTGGTCGGCGTTACGGCAACGGTGATGGTTTTGCCGGTTTGCAACTGGCTGACAACAGAATATTCAAACGCCGCGTTTGCATCGTCAACCAAGGTGCCCCACGGAATATCCATTGTCGCGGGATAGGTTACGGTAAAGCTCTCATCGCTTGTAGAATAGGTGGTTTTGACCGGCACGACCGCCTCTTTCGGGTCGGCGGTATTTTCATCAATCGTGCCCGTCGCAGCAAATGCCGGCACGCAAAGCGCGAACAGCATGGTCAGCGCCATGACGACTGCTAAAATCTTTTTCATAGTCCATTCTCCTCAAAAACGAAATATAAATCGGTTACGCAGTAACCACATTCACGGTGAATGTCAGGGTGTCTGCATATTCGCCGATGATGGCATTGTTCCAATCGTTTTCCGCTACGGTGATGGTCGCCGCAACATTTGCCGCGGGATTAACGACGGGGCCCGCTGCGGTATAGGTGGTCGCGCCAAGCGTGTAGGGCAATTCCAGCGTTACGCCCGCTTCGGGGGTGTAGAGCATTTTGTTTTGCCCGTCACTGTCTGCAACGGTTACGGTCAAATACTTGCCGTATGCCAAATGGGATTCTACGGTATACGCAATGTCATATGCCGTTGTGGTCAACCACGGAATCGTGGTTACGGCTGGAATGGAAACGGTAAAATTCTCTGCACTGTCGCCGCCGGCGGTTGTTGTTCTGGTTTTGACAATCGAGTCCCCTGTGCCGCCGTCTGTTACAATGTTCGCCGCGAATGCAGGTACGCAAAGCACAGCCAGCATCACAAGTACCAAAACTGCGGAAATGGCTTTTTTCATCAAGTATCACTCCTCAAAATTCTCTATGTTGCTTTACGGAAGCACATCAACCGTAAAGGTTAAGGTGTCTGCGTATTCGCCAACCACTGCGGTGTTCCAAGCGTCACCCGCAACGCTGACGGTGAGGTTCTTTTGTACGCCGCGGTCATTGACGGTATCATACGCAACGGGGGTCACGGTGTCAAAATTCTTGTCGCCGCCAAGGGTATACGCCAAGGTCAGCGTGGTGCCGCCTGCAATGTATTTCATTGTATTTTCGCCGTCATTCGTCACAGCAACCGTCAGGTGCTTGCCGAATTTCAGATGCGCTTCTACATAATAGGGAAGCGCGGTGGTTGTGTCGGCAGTCCCCCACGGCAAGGTGGTGTCCGCCGGAATGGTTACTTTGAAGCTCTCGGCATCGGTGTCGCCCACGCCGTCGCTGTCGGTATCTTTCAAAGTCGCCGTTTTAATGATGGTGTCGCCCGTGCCGCCGTCTGTGGCGATGTCCGCCGCAAATGCGGGGATGCACAGCGCAAGCAACATTGCGGCTGCAAGCAGAACAGAAAGAACTTTTTTCATATACACTTACTCCTCTCGGATAAAAATTACACAGTCACTACGGAAACCGTATAGGTTAAGGTGTCCTGATATTCTTCAACAACAGCTGTGTTCCAATCGTCTGCGGCGATTTGCACGGTCAACGGCTGTGTAACGCCCGTGTCGTTTACCGTATCATATACCCACGGATTGGCCGCAACAAAGTTTGTGGTGCCGTCAAGCGTGTACGGAATTTCATAAACGGTGTCTGCGGTTTTCATGGTGCCGTTGCCTGTAACCGCAACGCTGACCGCCTTGCCTCTTGCCAAGTGCGCTTCTACCATATAACTGACATCGGTTGCCTCGGTGCCCCACGGAATTACGGTATCTGCCGGAATGGTGACCTTGAAGCCCTCGGCGTCGGTATCACCCACGCCGTCGTCGTTGGTATCTTTCAGGGTGCTTGTTTTAATGATGGTGTCGCCCGTGCCGTCTGCCACAATATCCGCCGCAAACGCGGGAATACAAAGGGCTGCCAACATTGTGAGTGCAACCAAAACGGAAAGTGCTTTTTTCATATTGATTTCTCCTTTATAAAAGAATGAAAGTATAAATTTACGCGTCTTTATACTCTGCCGTGAAGGTCAGTTGGTCGGTGTGCTCTCCCGCCGCGGCATATCGCCACTGTGCCTCTTCTACGGTGACGGAAAGCGGAAATGCTTTGCCGTAATCGCCGGGGAAGAACGCAACCGCATCCGCCCCGAGCAGGGTATAGGCGATTTTGCTGTTCGCGTCGGTTTGGTGCACCAGCCGATACGCGTTTGCGGAAGTCACCGTGACCTCTACCGTTTTTCCGGGTGGAATGAGCATCGTTTCCGCTTTAATTCCCCG
>JBJEPU010000167.1:0-7132 GCA_051881395.1 Candidatus Fimenecus sp. | reverse complement strand
CGTTCCCTACGCACGAAATGCATTTTCAGGGTAGGGCGGGGGCTTGCCCCCGCCGTTAATTTACATCGCACCTTGCGGCGGGGGCAAGCCCCCGCCCTACCGTACAAATTACCCCCACAAACCCCAATTTGTCACACTGCGCGTAACCTTGCCTCGCAAAAAACGGCGTAGGTTGTTTATTTTTCTTGCAAAAACAAACACACGCTTTCCACATGCACCGTTCGCGGGAACAAATCGGCGGCGGCGAGACGGGTGGGCGCATAGCCGAACGAAGAAAGTCTTGCCGCGTCGCGCGCAAGCGTGGCGGGGTCGCAGGAAACATAGACGATTTTTTCGGGACGCATTTCGGCAACGGTTTTTAAAACCGCTTCGTCACAGCCCTTGCGCGGCGGGTCTAAAAGCACTGCATCGGGCTTTACCCCCATATCGCGAAACCGTTTTGCCGCGTCGGCGGCGTCGCCGCAGAAAAACTCGGCGTTTTCTATATGATTACGGCGTGCGTTCTCCTTGGCGTTTTCAATCGCTTCGGGCACGATTTCCGCGCCGTAAATTTTTTTTGCATTTTTCGCCATGGAAAGTCCGATTGTCCCCGCGCCGCAGTACAAATCGAGCACGGTTTCCGAGCCCTTCAAATCGGCAAATTCGGCGGCTTTTTGATAGAGTTTTTCCGCCATATCGTGATTGACCTGATAAAACGACAAGGGCGACAGCCGCACCTCGACGCCGCAAAGCGTGTCGCCGATGTCGGGCGTGCCCCAAAGGGTTTTGCATGGCGCGCCCAAAATGACATTGGTTTTTTCGGTGTTTGTATTCAAAACAATACTCGTAATTTTGTAAGGCAAGGCGCACAAACGGTCTACAAGCGTTTCGCTGTGGGGCAATCGCGTGCCGTTTGCCACCACGCACACCATGATTTCGCCGCTGTGAAAGCCCTTGCGCAAGTAGAGATGGCGCACAAGCCCTTTGCCGCTTTGTGCGTCATAGATTGAAATGTCAAATTCTGTCAAAAAATCCCGAAATACCGCGACGATTTCTGCAAATTCCGCAGACTGTAAACGGCAGTCTTGACAGTCAATCACGCGGTGGGAGCGCGGGGCGTAAAAGCCGATTTTTACCTTGCCGTTTTCGCGCGTCACAGGGTATTGCGCCTTGTTGCGGTAGCGGTCGGGCGCACCCGACAAAATCATTTCGCATTTCAATGGCATATGCGCAAGCCGCAAAAACGCGTCCTCTACGCGGCGCTGTTTTTCGCGTAGTTCGGTTTCGTAATCCATAAAGCGATATGCACAGCCGCCGCACTGCGGGAACAGCGGGCAATCCGCTTCGGTGCGCGCAGGCGAAGGCGTTACAATCCGAACCGCTTTCCCGACGGCATAGGTCTTTTTCGCCTTGATGATGTGCACAAGCAAGGTGTCGCCGGGCACACCGCCCGCTACGAACACCGCCATACCGTCGAAATGACCGATACCGCTGCCCTCGGCGGTCAGCGCTTCGATATGCAGTTGGATTTCGTCATTTTTCTGTATCGCCATCGGTTTTCTCCGTTTGTTTTATCTGTTCGGCGCGGTATTTTTTGATTTTGCGCGTGAGCAAAACCGCCACCGCCGCCGCAAGCAACACAAAAAGCACCGTCACACAAATCAGTTCTGCAAGCCGTTGCTGCGCGGTCAATTCCACATTCTCCGAAAAGAACGAAAATACAGCGACAAAATCCATTTTGCTCTTCCTTTTATGCCGTGAGACGGCAAAGATTTTCTGTGCTCATTGTAGCACAAGCTCTGCGCAACTGCAAGGCGCAATTATACGCCACATGCGGTAATACGGTCAATTTCGGCAAGCTCCTCCGCCGACAGCGGCGCGGCATTTACAATGCCGAGGTTGTCTAAAATCTGCTCCTTACGCGAAGCGCCGACCAAAACACTTGTCACATCGCTGTCTTTCATCACCCAGCAAAGTGCCATTTGCGCCAATGTTTGCCCGCGTTCAGCGGCAAGCGTATTTAAGGCTTGCAGTTGCGAAAGCAACGCGGGAGTTAAGCGCTCCGCTTTTAAAAATCGACCGTCGGTCACGATACGGCTGTCTTGCGGAATCCCGTTCAAATACCGATTGGTCAACAGCCCTTGGGCAAGCGGGCTAAACGTAATCAACCCTTTTCCTGTGGATTTCAGGGCGTCTTTCAAGCCGTTTTGCTCAATAGTGCGGTCCAAAATCGAATAGCGGTTTTGGTTAATGACGAACGGGCAGTGCAATTCTTCCAAAATTGCCGCCGCGCGCTGCATGGTCTCCCCATCGTAGTTGGAAAGCCCCGCATACAACGCCTTGCCGCTGTGCACGGCAGTGGCAAGCGCACCCATACTTTCTTCCAACGGCGTTTCCTTATCCATACGGTGGTGATAGAAAATATCCACATAGTCAAGCCCCATTCGCATAAGGCTTTGGTCTAAGGACGCAAGCAGGTACTTGCGACTGCCGAAGTCGCCGTAAGGGCCGTCCCACATGGTATACCCCGCCTTGGTGCTGATAATCAGCTCGTCGCGGTAGGGTTTTAAATCCGACGCCAAAATTTTGCCGAAATTCCGTTCGGCGTCGCCCGGCTCAGGACCGTAATTATTTGCCAAATCAAAATGGGTAATGCCGTGGTCGAAGGCGCAAAACAGCATTTCCTTCATATTTTGAAAATCGCCCGTGCATCCGAAATTGTGCCACAGCCCCAAAGAGACCTTTGGGAGCTTCAACCCGCTTGCCCCGCAACGATTGTATTGCATTGTGTCATACCGATTGTTGCTTGCCGGATAGGCCATACAAAACCGCCTCGCTTTCTGTCTTTTTTCGTTTTTATTGTAACAGGGAAATCCGCAAAATGCAAGAAAACAAGACGAAATCCATATGACACATCCTTTTCCGCCGTGCAGTACCAAAGATTACCCGTGTCGATTGCGGCGCAAAGCGTCCCGTTTTCCCCGTTTCCAATTAAGACGGCAATAAAACAACACGAAATAACAAGAACTTCGTTCAGCATTTGCCGTCCGAAGTTCTCTGCAAGTTAAACTTGGATATATTATCTAAAAATATGCACAATTGGCTTTATACTCCCAAACAAAAAATCCCAAAAGCAACGGCAGGTATACAGTCGCGATTACGGGGACAACCGCACACAAAACATTTACTTGCACCGTTTCGGCGGCAAAGCAAAGCAATAAGTGCAGTCCGAACAGCATCAAGCCTCCGGCAGGCAAAAGTGCAGTTGCGCGGCGAAAAACACCATAGGTCAAGTAGGTTAACATCCCGCAGCCGAACAGAAAACAAATTCCAAAGACAATAACCGGCGCAAGCATCCAATCGCTCGCGAAATAGTTACGAAGTGTACCAAGCAGGCTCTTATGGAACAGTGTCCAGACAGAAGTCTCCAATGCAGAAAGGTAAAAATAGAGATACCCGAGCGTGTAAATGGCTAACGAAGTCCAAAAAACAAATATTTTACCGTGTTTCATCTTATTTCACCAAAGCAATGCCGGATTCCACAGATAGTTTGTATAGAAGGAGTGTGGAATACTGAACTGCTTTCCTTGTCGTAGAATAGGCAACATTTTCCCAATTACTTTTATCTAATGTATTGTTTACCATATATATGTAAAATTTTGCCTCTTTTGCTGCGGTAAAAATAAGGGCCTCTTTCGATTTTGATAAAACTTCCTGATATTTATTGGACGGCAGCGTGGTAAAATCATCAATATATTGATTGATATTTTGGTCTGCATATTTTTCAAATGAACCATGCCCTTGCCAAACAAGTACAGCCGTTACATTTGCTGCGTGATGCGGTTCACACGCATCTTGCATATAGTGCAACATCTTTCCAACAGATATTATAAAGTCCTCCGAAAGCCCTTCGGATTGATACGCAAGTACAGCAGCATTATAATTGTTAACCAAGTTGGATTTTGCCGTGTTAACGGAATCTCCCGTAAAACTTGTACCGGTATCCGGATCATAAAAGTGCCCTTCAAAACCGCTTAGCGGTCCTTCCAAAAGATCTTGATCCGGTATAATGGATGCCAAAGAAATAGATAGTGCAATCACAATTGAAGCACTTTGATTTGCACCCCAAAAGCCTAAATCATTTAATAAAATTCCGCAAGCACGTGCTGAAATTAACTCGTGTGAGCCGGATTCTTTTTCTCCGTCTCCTGACACCCAAAGCGGTTCTATCTGTGTTTCTGATTGCATTAGAGACCGGTTTGCTGCATATGTGCCGAAAGGATCATACACTCGTTCAAATTCTGTGAGCAAAGCGCGAAACTCTGTATTGCTCATAGTCATAATATCTTCCCATGTATATTGAGACACATCAAACTCTTCTTGGGTAAAGGGCTCCGCATATGCAATTGTCTCGAACGGAACGCTTACAAGCAAAAATACTACGCACAGAAAAACAGAAATTGATTTTTTCATACTCTCGTTTCTCCTTTTTTCATTACATTATCAAAAAACGGATCTATTTTTTTATAATACATTATCATATATGTAGTATTATTTCTATTCGCATATTTCACAAAAAATAATGCGTCTCGTTGTTTACAAAACGAAGTTACTGCTTCATACAGCAAACTTAAAATTGCTTTTTGCAAAAAACTATGCTATGATGTCGATAAGAAACAAAGGGGGATTTTTTATGTTTTGTAAAAACTGCGGGCAAGCATTAGCGGACGGGGCGCTTTTCTGCCCGAACTGCAACGCGCCCGTGCAAGCGTCACAGCCGCAAACACCGCCCGTCAATCCGTATGACACCCAACAACAGGCACCTTACGGTGCCCCGCAACAACCGTACAGCTATGCGCCGCAACAACCGCCCTACGGCGCGCAACAGCCCTATGGCTACCCGCCGCAACAGCCCTACGGTGTCGCACCGGAAAAACCTGCTTTGACTTGGCTGATTGTCAACATCGTTTGCTTGGTGCTCAGCGGCAGTATTTTCAGCATTATCGGTACAATTTTCGGCGCGTTGGCGCAATCCGCTTATAACAAAGGGGCATACGCAGAAGCCGAAAGCAAAAGCAAAACCACAAAAATACTCGGGATTGTCAGCATTGTAAGCCTTGTTTTTGTGTATATTTGTGTGTTCTTCTTTTTCATTCTCGGTGTAGCCGCGATGGATTCCGGCTACTATTATTAAGCATTGCAAAACAAAAAAGCACCTTGCTTTATAAGCAAGGTGCTTTTTCTATGCAAAAATGATTATTCCGCTTTTTTCGGCTCTACCAACTCAATGATGCACATTTCTGCGGCATCACCGCGGCGGGTACCGGTTTTGATGATGCGGGTGTAACCGCCGTTCACGCCTGCATATTTGGGCGCGATTTCGTCAAACAGCTTTTTCACAACATCATCTTTCGTGACATATGCGAACACCTGACGCTTTGCGTGCAGGGTGTTGTCCTTTGCGATGGTAATCATCTTTTCTGCCATGGAGCGAACTTCCTTCGCTCTGGTAACGGTGGTTTCCACCTTGCCGTTTTCCAACAGATAAGTAACCATACCTCTGAGCATTGCTTTACGGTGGTCCGTAGTTCTGCCGAGTTTTCTGGTTCCGGGCATCTAAATCACTCCTTCTTATTCGTCTTCTTTGCGGAGAGTGAAGTTCAGGGACTCAAGCTTGGCAATCACTTCTTCAAGCGATTTTCTGCCAAGGTTGCGCACCTTCATCATATCTTCCTCTGATTTGCTGATTAAATCTTCCACCGTGTTGATGCCTGCGCGTTTCAGGCAGTTGAAGGAACGCACGGACAGGTCAAGCTCCTCAATGGTCATCTCGAGTGCTTTTTCTTTGCCGTCGTCGTCTTTCACGACCATCACCTCGGTGTTGCCTGCCTCATCGGAGAGGTCAACAAAGAGGTTGAGGTGTTCAGTGAGAATCTTGGCGCCGAGCGAAACCGCTTCCTTGGCGGAAATGGTGCCGTTCGTCCAGGCTTCGAGCGTTAATTTGTCGAAGTCGGTAATCTGCCCTACACGGGTATTTTCGACCGTGTAATTCACCTTCAACACAGGGGTGTAGATAGAGTCAATTGCAATGACGCCGATAACGGGCTGCATCATCTGCTTGTTGCGCTCTGCGGAAACATACCCGCGGCCTCTGTCAGCGGTCAATTCCATATTGAGCGTTGCACCCTCGGAAAGCGTTGCAATCAAATGGTCGGGATTGAGAATTTCAACCTCGGAATCTGTTTTGATGTCGCCTGCCGTAACCTCGCATTTGCCGCTGGCTTCCACATACAGCGTTTTCGGACCGTCGCCCTGAATTTTGAGGATAACCCCTTTCAAATTCAGAACGATTTCGGTCACATCTTCTTTTACACCGGGGACGGTGGAGAATTCGTGGAGCACACCGTCAATTTTAACCGAAGTAATGGCATACCCCGGCAAAGAGGACAAAAGCACGCGGCGCAGGGAGTTACCGAGCGTAGTGCCGTAGCCTCTTTCCAGCGGTTCCATGGTGAATTTACCGTAAGTGCCGTCCGCGGACAAATCGAGTGCTTCAATGCTGGGCTTATCAATTCCTATCATTCAAAACCCTCCTATCGTGGGATTCGGGCAAACGCCCGAAATAAAACATATATTCGTACCTGTATAAATCGAGAATTCGATTGAAAATCACCGATGCGATTATTTAGAATAGAACTCAACGATAAGATGTTCTTCAACAGGAACTTCAATCTGCTCTCTGTCGGGCAGTTTGACAATTTTTGCGGTCAAATCGTCGCCGTTTTTATCGAGCCATTCCGGCACGGGACGGGAAGCGTTTGCTTCGAGCACGGCTTTGATTTTTTCGCTGTCGCGGCTCTTTTCACGAATCGAAACCACATCGCCGGCTTTCAAAAGGTAAGACGGAATGTCCACTTTCTTGCCGTTGACGAGATAGTGACCGTGGGTGGTGAGCTGTCTTGCTTCCGCGCGGGACGAAGCCCAACCCAGAAGGTAAGCGACATTATCCAGTCTGCTTTCGCAAATACGAAGCAGGTTTTCACCGGTCATACCCTGTTTGCGTTCCGCCATCAGGAAATATTTGTGGAACTGTCCTTCCTGGATTCCGTAATAACGGCGAGCCTGCTGCTTCGCGCGAAGCTGCATACCGTAT
>JBJEPU010000166.1:0-7173 GCA_051881395.1 Candidatus Fimenecus sp. | reverse complement strand
CGGTCCATAGCACGGCGTATCATTTCAATTTCCTTGCGGGCGGAATACGGCTCATGCGGCTTAAACTCGGTATTGGCAATGTCGTCCACCTTGACGAAATCCACACCCCATTCGGCGTACAACGCAAACAGCGAATCGTAATATGCCTGCGTGCCGTCTTTTTCGGTGTCTACCCCATACATATCGGTATTCCAAGCACAAACCGAAAACGGGTGCGCAATTTCACGGGCGGTTTTGTCCGTTCCGAGCAGTTTGCAGTTTCGGTGCACCGCCTGCCGCGGAATTCCGCGCAAAATATGAATACCGAATTTCAATCCCATTGCATGCATTTGGTCGGCGATCGGGCGAAATCCTTTGCCGCCCGCCGCAGAAGGAAAGCGATTTTCGGCAGGCAGGAGGCGCGCGTAATCATCCATACACAGGTCTGCAAACGCGTTATAATCATTGCCGACGGCGCACGGCTCATACCATTGAATATCACAAACCGCATATTCAAAGCCGTACGGTTTTAAATATTTCGCCATATAAGCGGCATTGCCGAGGAGTTGTTCTTCATTGACCGCCGCACCGTAGCAATCCCAACTGTTCCAGCCCATCGGCGGTGACGCCAATCGTTTTCTGTTCTGCATAGTCACACCCGAAATCCATTTTGCATTTATTTTAGCATATCTTTTTTCACTTGACAACTGCGTACAGACGGCATATGTCCGTTCTTTCGGACATACATTACAATATTATTAAAATTCTTTTCAAGCGGTGTACGGAAGTCAAAAAGTATGGTATATTGTGCAAGGTGATTGGATGAAATTTCGGCATAAAAAGTGGCTACTCTATCCCGTTTCGGCATTGGCAGTACTGTTTATCATACTGTTGACGGTCGGGATTGTCTATCGGGAAAGTCTGCGCCCCGAAATCTCGGTTTGTTTAGACGCGGGGCACGGCGGCGAGGACTGCGGCGCAACCTACGGCGAACGGCTCGAAAAGGACGATAATCTGCGGCTGACGCTTTTGGTGCGCGACAAATTAGAGGAAAACGGTATAAAGGTATATTTAACGCGGGAGGACGATACCTATTTGACACTTGCAGAACGGTGTCAAATTGCCAACCGAAAGCGGTGCACTTTGTTTGTAGCCCTCCACCGCAACAGCAGTGATTCGGGCGGCAGCGGTGTGGAAATGTGGGTGAAAAACACGCCGAGCGACACGGAATGGGCGTTGGCGGAGAATATGCTTTCAGCATTAGAGGATACGGGCATTTCCAAAGCGCGCGGTGTGAAATCGGGCTATGCCAAAAACGCGGACGGCAACTATTATGTAAACGCCCACACAAATATGCCGAGTTGCCTTGCGGAAATCGGCTTTATTACAAGCGACGAGGACAACGCCCTGTTTGATGAAAACTTAGACGCGTATGCCGACGCGATTGCAAACGGGATTTTGGAAACATTAGAAAGTATGACAGAAAAACAGAACACAAAAAGTAAGTGCCCCGATACATTGGCATCGGGGCAAATGCGTTTATTGGGTTATAATTTCCGAATGATTTGCCACGCGGCAATGAGTTTTTCAAGCGTCCACGCGGCGTTGGCAGGGCTTGTGGACGGCAGACAAACGGCGGGCTTCCCGATTTGCGGCAAAATATAGCGGTCATAGAGCTTACCTGCGGTTTTGCCGTTCGTGAAAATGCGTTCTATCGGCGCGGCGGACAAAATCGGCGTTAAATCGTTTGCCACAACATTTTGAATACTGCTGTCCGACGAGCCGACAATCTCACACGAGGCAATCACATCCCACAGCGCGATACCGTGGTGCGCACAAAACGCGCGCTTTGCGGGTATCTCGGTTAAAGGGGCTTCCCCGTAAAGCGCGGGCAAAACGCGCCAAAAGCGGTTTTGCGGGTGCCCGTAGAAAAACGCCTGTTCGCGGGATTTCACCGACGGGAAACTTCCCAAAATCAAAATACGGCTGTTTTCGTCATACAACGGTGGAATCGGGTGAACAATATGCTGATGCCGCGGGGAAGTGTTGTCCCTGTTGCTCATTGCACCGCATCCTTTTGTAATACGAAAGTGGTAACGGATTGTGCGGGAACGGTATAACTGACATTCGCGGCAAACGGTTGTGTATACACACATTCCAAATCGTGTGTTGCATCGGTCACAAAGGCAGATACGTTTGTAAATTTCGCCTTGCGGTTAAAATCCATCGAAAACGCTTGTTCGGTTTCGGTAGTATTCACCACAATCACCGCCACGGTATCGCCGCAATCAAAGGCAACCGAGGAAAGCGGCAGATTTTTCCCGACGGAAGCACCGATTCGCACCGCGCCCGGCTCTACAAATTTCGAGAAATTGCCGAGGGCATACAGCCGCTTGGTGGTTTCATAGGTATGCGCATCGCGGTCCACATAAATCAGCCCGTCGCGGTAATCGTAGGCGGAAACCGCAATCCAGTAACTCCAACTTTCGGCGTCTAACACCGTCAAATCCTCGAGCATCGTATTGCAGAGCACCAGCGCGGAATCCATCGTGACATCTTTGCCGCCCTGCATTTCCGTCCACTCCGTACAACGCACGGGCAGATTGCGATAATGTAAATTTAAGTATTTGGCGGTTTTTTCCTTTTGCTCTGCCGTGCCCCAATAGGAATGGGTATCTAACCCCTTGATTGCGGCGGAAAGGTCTTTGTCATCCATAATCGGGTCTAAATAGCGTTTGAGCGTATCGCCGAACGGTTGCCCCGATTCAAACATAGAAAGTTCGGTGGTGTCGGTTAAGCCCCGCGCCTGCATTTCGGCAAGGAACACTTTATACAGCGCCACAACCTCATCGGGCTCATAATGACAACCCTCCTGCCCGCCTTGCCACGCCCATTGCGGCTCGTTAATCGGCGAAACGGCGGTCACGGGTATGCCTTGTGCACGGAAATGCGCAGTAGCATCCAGCACATAATCCGCAAAATTCTGATATTGCGACGCATCTAAATTCGGTTTGGAATAATAGACGTTGTTTCCCTCGTCATTGACATAATCCACACGGGTTTCGTCGGCATCGCTATGCACCTTGCCGTTTATGGTCATCGTATCGGGTGCGCTGTTGGAGAAGAACACCACATTCTCTACACCCAAATCCACGGCTTTTTGCATACACCAAACGGCATTCGCGTCACGGGAATAGTCCACCGTACCGTCGGGCGTAATAAAACTCTCGGTTTTGCGCCACGGGTCGGAATAGTAGGAATTGTCCTCTGTTTTGGAGCCTGCACCGAGGTTGTAGCGGTAAATATCCAAATCTATCCCGTTTTCCCCGTAGAGCAATTCGATAATTTCAGCGCGGATTTCGTTCCCGCTTTCCGTTGTTTCCGTCCAACTGCCGACATCCTGCGCCCACCAAGCGGCGCTTGCACCGAAGCCTTCCATAGTTTGGTAGGTTTTTGCAGTGTTTACGCGAATGGTATTCTCCTCTGTGCCGCACGCTGTGCAAATCAGCAAAGCAAAACAGCACGCCGCTACGGTAAACAGAGCATATATCTGTTTTTTCATTTTCATCTTCTCCCTGTCCGAAATAGGAAAAAGGGCGGTTTTGCGCACCGCCCTTTTATCGGTTTTCTTATTTTGTGCCGAAAATACGGTCGCCTGCGTCGCCGAGACCGGGCACAATATAGCTGTGCTCATTGAGTTTTTCGTCGAGCGCCGCACAGTACACATCCACATCCGGATGCGCGGTTGTCAGCGCTTCGAGCCCCTCGGGCGCGGCAATAATGCCCATAAATTTAATGGACTTCGGATTGTAGGTTTTAATCTGCGAAATGGCGTCAATCGCCGAGCCGCCCGTGGCGAGCATCGGGTCAAGTACAATCACCTCGCGCTGGGAAATATCCGACGGTAATTTGCAGTAATACGGAACGGGTTTCACGGTTTCGGGGTCGCGGTACATACCGATATGGCCGACCTTTGCCGACGGCACGAGTGCCAAAACGCCTTCCAGCATCCCTGTGCCTGCACGCAAAATCGGCACGAACGCCAAGGTTTTACCGGAAATCACTTTGGTTTTTGCCATGGCAACGGGTGTTTCGATTTCGACCTCTTGCAACGGCAAATCGCGCGTGGCCTCGTAGCACATCAGCATAGCAATTTCCTGCACCAATGCGCGAAACTCCTTAGAACCTGTGTTTTTGTCACGCAAGAGCGTGAGCTTGTGTTGAATCAGCGGATGGTTGGTAATAACGACCTTTCCCATAATATCCTCCCGAATAAATGTTTTTTCTACTTTATTATATCATCTCCGCGAACGCGCAAGTGTGAAGCGGGTATGATACAATGTTCTCCGCAACTCTTAAAAGCTTTGCTTTTTTAGAGGTGCGTGAGGTTATTATATATCAACCGTCAAAAAATTACAAGAATTTTATACGACGAATTGCTAGGATAATTGGATTTATAAGGTCCCCTCTTCAATCGCGGTGATTTGGTCGATGCGGCGCTGATGTCTGCCGCCCTCAAATTCGGTATTTAAAAATACATCGACCAATTCACAGGCGAGCCCCGCACCGACGACCCTGCCGCCCATGCAAAGGGCGTTGGCATTGTTGTGGAGTCTTGTGTATTTCGCGCTGAAATAATCCGAACAGCACGCCGCGCGAATGCCTTTGACCTTATTTGCCGCCATGGAAATGCCGATACCCGTGCCGCAACACAGCACGGCAAGGGAAGATTTGTCGCTGTCCGCAAGCAGTTGTTCGCAAGTGGCTTTTGCAATGGGTGCATAATCCACCGATTCTGCGGAATGTGTGCCGCAATCGGTGTACGCAATCCCCTGCGCCTCCAAATGGGCTTTAATGGCTTCTTTCAGTTCGTAACCGCCGTGGTCCGCGCCGAGATAAATCATAGTTTTTTCTCCTTATTTCAATTTGTTTTTGTTATTCAATTCCCGCTGTGCCTGCGGCAAGCGCAGATAGACGGGCAAGATTGCAGATGCTTCTGTCGGCTGTTCGCCGTTTTGTATACGCGTTTCGGCAAGATATGCCACGGAGGACGCACGCGCACTGCGCAACTGTGCGGGGGCGAGCGTGCAAGGGAAATCCCCCTCTGCACTTAGAAAATCATATGCTTTTTTTGCGCCGTCCGCACAAAACAGGACAGGCTTTTTGTGCGTTTTTAACCGTTCGCCGAGTTCCGTTATCAGCATAGCGGAATCCTCTAAAATGCGTGTACCGTTTTGAAACAGCGCCGTATAAACCTGATTACAGCGCGCGTCCATCGCCGCACAAACAATGCCGTCAAAACTTTTAAACGGATACGCCGCCGCTTCCAACGCGGAAACCGCCATGCAAGGCTTTCCTACGGCATCGGCAAGTCCTTTGACGGCGGCAATACCGATACGCACGCCCGTAAACGAACCGGGACCTGCGGAAACCGCAAACAAATCCACCTCGTTCGGCGCGATTTTTGTATGTTGAAACAGCGCTTCTGCCATCGGCAAAAGTGTTTGGCTGTGGGTTAAGGCGACATCGGAAAAGGTTTCGCCTAAGAGCCTGTCCCCCTCTAAAAGCGCGACGCTCGCCGCGCCCGAGGCACAGTCCAACGCAAATATTTTCACAAAATCGCCTCGTTTCCGTTGAATGTAATGATACGGGTATCTTCCGTATCCCCTTTTTCAAAAGTAATGCGCACAGCAGTTTCGGGCAGAGCATTTTCGATATTTTCGCTCCACTCCACGCACAGCACCGTGCCCTGCTCCATGTAATCAAAATAACCGGTGGAATCCAAATCCGCCCAAGTGGATACACGGTACATATCAAAGTGGCAAAGCGCGGCGTTTTCACCGTAGACATTGACAATCGCAAAGGTCGGACTGCTCACTTCGCAGGAAAGCCCCATGCCTTTTGCCACGCCCGTTGTAAAGGCGGTTTTGCCCATACCCATACCGCCGAACATCGCAAGCACCTCGCCGCCTTTGAGCGTTTTGCCGAGCCGCTCGCCGAGCGCGACGGTTTCCTCGTAACTCTCGGATACAAATTTTTGCATCTAATCACCTGCAATATTGTAACACGGTTTTACAGTTTCGTAAATACTTTTTACTTGAATTTGCAGTACAATCACACTATAATATAGACAAGCACTCGTGAGGTACGATTATGAGAAAATTTTGGAATTCCGTAAAGCTGTTTTTGCGCGAAACAGATATGTGGCTGCTGATTAGCAGTATTGTCACCTCTGTTTTCGGGCTGTTAATGGTATACAGCGCAACACGCCACAGCCTGTTAGAGGGGCAGTGGTTTACAAGAGATTTTTTGATTATGCTCATCGCCGTGGTTTTGGGGATTGGGCTTTGTTTGCTGATTTCATATTTTAATTATGAGGTTTTTACACGTTTTTGGCTGATTATCGGCGCAGTTTGCATTGGGTCGCTTGTGTTGCTGTTCCCGTTCGGCACAGGGCCGCAGGCGCGCCCCGATGTGCACACATGGCTTGATTTCGGTGTATTCAGTATTCAGCCGTCGGAATTTGTCAAAATCGGATTTATTATCACCTTCGGCGTACATTTGGAGCGTCTGCGGGATAAAATCAATAAACCCCTGAGCATTTTACAGCTTGGCATACACGCGATGATTCCGACCTTTTTGGTGATGAAAACGGGCGATATGGGCTCGGCACTCGTATTCTTGGTCATTGCCGCAGTCATGCTGTTTGCAGGCGGCGTACATTGGGGATATTTTCTCGGTGGCGCGGCGTTGGTCGGCGCCGCCGCACCGCTTGTGTGGACTTATGTCTTTTCTTCTATTCAAAAGGAGCGATTTTTGGCGCTGATTCACCCCGAGCTGTATCCGAGCATTATTTATCAGCAGGAGCGCGGCATAACCGCCATCGGGGCGGGCGGCTTTTCGGGGCAAGGCTTGTTCCACGGTGCATACACGCAGGCAGGCGCCGTGCCGGAAAGCCAAAACGATATGATTTTTACCGTGGTCGGTGAGGAACTCGGCTTTTTGGGCTGTATTGCGGCGCTCGGGCTTTTGTGCTTCATTTCCATTCGGATTTTGATGATTGGCAGAAAGTCGCGCGAGCGCTCGACAAACCTCATTTGCAGCGGTATGGCGGCGATGATTATGGGGCAGACGGTTATCAATGTCGGTATGTGCTTGATGCTGCTGCCTGTTATCGGTATCACGCTCCCCTTC
>JBJEPU010000165.1:0-1534 GCA_051881395.1 Candidatus Fimenecus sp. | reverse complement strand
CGCGGCTTGTGGGCCTTTCCAAAATCCCGTCCATCGTCACCGAAATCGACAACAAAAACTCCGCAATTTTCTCGTTAATCGAGAATTTGCAACGGCAGGATTTGGATTTTTTTGAAGAGGCGGAGGCGATTGACCGCTTGCTTTCTGAATACGGAATGAGCCGCGAGGAGTTGGCGGCAAAGCTCGGCAAGGCGCGCTCCACGATTTCAAACAAGCTCCGCCTGTTACAGTTGCCGGAGGATATGCGCTACCGCCTGACGCGGGCAGGGCTGACCGAACGCCACGCGCGGGCATTGTTACAGTTGGAAGACGATGACCGGCGCGCCCGCGCACTCGGCATTATGATTGACCGACATTTGACGGTTGCTGAAAGCGAACGGTTGATTGAGCAAATGCTCTCGAAAGAGGGTAAAACGCGCAACAATTTCCGCGGGATTCGCGATGTGCGCGTGTTCATTAACACCTTAAACCACGCGGTAGACACCATTCGCCGCGCCGGTGTGGACGCGGATGCCGCCAAAAGCGAAACGCCCGAATACATTGAATATATTGTGCGTATTCCGAAGTTAGAGCAGTTAAAACTGCCTTTGCCGTCCGACGGCGAAGCCGTCTAACCACGCAGGGCGTGGAGCGAATCGTAAGTTGACTTTGCAGGTATGCTTAACTTTATCCTCTCGAATGAAAATTTGTACTCGTAGGGAATGGTCTTGACCATTCCGCAGGTCATGCCTGCGCGACGCGAATCGTAGGTTTACTTTGCAGGTACCCTTTACCCTATCCTCTCGATTGGAATTTATACGCGTAGTGGCGGGCTTCCACGCCCGCTGTGCGTGGACCGAATCGTTGATTTATTTTGCAGGTGTTTTTTACTTTAACTTCTCGATTGGAAATACCATCTTGTAGGGGGCGACGACTCGGCGCCCCGCCGCGTACGACGCGGATCGAAAATTGGGCGCATAGGGACGGGCGTCCCCGCCCGTCCGCAAAAGGATATCGAAATCTACGGGTAGGCGTGAATTTCTCCGAAAATGTCACCAAACGGCAGGGGCAAGCCATCCGCCCTACCCTATAAAATGTATTTTGTGCGTAGGGAACGGGCTTGCCCGTCCCGCAATTTCACAGCAAAATGTAAAATCTGTCATTCTGAACGAAGTGAAGAATCTCAAAACCAAAGAACCCCCACACAAAAGAGATTCTTCGGCTATGCCTCAGAATGACAAAAGAGTGGGTAACGGGCAACCCGCCCGATGCAAAAATAGGCATATATGTGTTTTTATTCCCTTTTCCTCACACTCGTCGCAACGATGCGGCGCTAAATTCCGTAAAACGCGGTGCGGCGGACACCCCTTCCGCCGAGCCCGTTTTAAATATCCATATCCTTCTCTTTCACACCCCACATCCACAGCGGAACGGCGTTCGGGCTTATGCTCGGGCGTCGTTTCGCGTTTTCCCTCGGGAAAGGGGTGGGAATATAAATTAGGATTTGTATTTGTCATCCTGAGCGAAGCGAAGGATCTCAAACAGCACCAAGTAT
>JBJEPU010000164.1:0-1546 GCA_051881395.1 Candidatus Fimenecus sp. | reverse complement strand
TTTCAGCGCCGCGTCATAGTCAAATTTGCCGTTTGCGGTATAACTTTCAGCAACCGTTTTTGCCTGTTGGGTTAAAGTTTCGACCAAATCAACCTGCGTCTGCGCGGCGAAATCGCCGTAAGCGCCCATATCGTCCGTGCGGTCGGACACGGTCAACAGATACACTGCGTCGGCGTTTTCAATTTGAATTTGCGGATTGCTCGTACCCACATACTGCGTATCGGGCACAGCCTCGCCGTCTGTGACTTGTTTTGTGCCGCCCTCACAGATAATGTAGGTCACGGTTGCGTACCCGCCGTTTTTCAGTTCGCTGTTTTCGTAATCGGGATAGTGCGCGACAAGCGCCAGCATATCGCCGTCGGCGGACGCGATTTTTTTATACTGCAAATCGACTTCGTTCCCGCCGCCGAAATTGGCAAATGCGGAAAGATTGTCAAAAGAAAGCGTACAATTCACCTTTGCGCCGTCGGACGATGCCGTCATTTTGGTCACGGTTACGCCGTCTGCACGGGAGGTAAATGTGGTGCGCTCCCAAGTGCCGTTTTTGTCGGCATAGCGCACACCGACCTCGGCGGTTTCATATTTCGTATAGCGCATATAGTCTTTGGCGTGCGACTTTTCCTGCGTAATGCGCAGTGCGCCGCCCGGGTGGAAGGAATAGACATCGTCATAGCTTGCGTTATCGACAATATCCTCGCCCGCTACAATCGCCTGTTTCACGGGTTCGAGTTCGTTTACCGTGTCGGGGCAGGTACGCGCATTTTCATTCGGCAAAATAAAGTGCATATTCTGAAAAATCAGCGAATCACTGTACGGCGCACCGGAGGTGACAACGCCCTGCAAGCCGTTGCCGGAAATCATACCCTCGCGCCACGCGCTTGTTTTGTTGCTTGTTTCGGAAAGGGCTTTGTAGGTCGTGCAATACGAGATTTTTTGCAGACTGTCAAACACCTCGGTCACTTCTGCTTTGCTTGCCCCGCAGGCGGAGAACTGTAACAGTAAAACCGCCGCAAGCAACAGGCAAAGGATTTGTTTTGATTTTTTCATAGATATCCCCCGTTTCTATTACACATTTTATAAAAACACAAAATGATCAAGATATACTGTTTCGTTGTTCACCCAAAGCGTGTTTTCATCCTCCCAAACAATTTTCATCGTTTCAAACTCGCCCCATTCACCCTCGTAAACGCGTACAGGATGACTTTTCACCGTAAAAAACAAAACATTCGCAGACACATTTTTTCGCACCTCAACAAGCGTGTCCCCGCCCAGCGCACCTTGGTTGCTGTCAATCACTTCGGCAACATAGGTGTTTTGCAGGGAGGGCACTGACTGTACCACTGTATTACAGGTTATCCCCAAAAACACGACAGAGAAAAACATATCAACCAAGAAGAATCCGCATAAAAACGCCGCGAAACCTGCCGCAAAAAATTTCCACAGGGCGCGCGGCAGTATTTTGAGAAGCAAAACTGCGCAACACACAAGCAAAATGCCTGCAAACAGCCACGCGAACACCCCCAAATCGGTTTGTGCGGCTGTCAGC